>CAJGCL010000070.1 GCA_904501675.1 Clostridiaceae bacterium | reverse complement strand
GGTATAAACGCACACTCCTATTTTCAAAACCTTCATTGAAAATTCAAGCTTGAAGCGTTTGAAAACATAAACAGAAACACTTAAAAGAACTATAATTGCAGCAACCTCAATAACATTGAAATGGTTATATCCCTCAAAGGTGTTAAGCGCTCTCATATAAGCAATAATATAAACTATATGACCTGCCATAAAAGATACAAAGCCAATGCCAAAAAAGACATTTCTTTCAGAGTGAAGGAAGTAATCACCAATCCATCCAAGAATCAAGCCTAACATCATTGCTCGAGCAAAATCAGATGTATTTCCTGAAATTTTAACAGAAAGGAAACCTACCAATACAAAAAGTGTTGCGCAGACCATTTTTGCAGCTAAGGATTTTATTGACCTGTTAGGCCAGATGAGTTTTAGAAAAAGTGGAGTTGAAAAGCATTGTATTACGAAGCATACTCCAAAAAGAATCCATAAAGTCATATTTACCCTCTGAATTAATATTTTAAATCTTTGACAATAACCGTTCCTATAAGCTCCTGACGTTCCAGACCTATTTTGCCAAGCCCCACAACATCCCCTGAGCCCTTAATACTTACCCTTGCAATTTGCTCAAGGTACACAATCTCCAAAGTATCAGGATTAAATTCTACAACAACAGAACAATCATGATACCTCAAGGAATATTTAATATCTTTTGCAAAAACTGTAACAATCGGATGATACACTGTTCCATCAATTCTTGCTTTGGACATTGGCGAAAACACTGCACCGGTGTAGCTTGGAGCTACAGTTTCATTTTCACCAATTGGTTCAGGATTATTTTCAGGAACAAGCACAAAGCTCATTCGCACATTTCCATTAGGAAGCAATTTATATGTATAGCTTTCGATACTTTCAGGGTCAGTAAGGTAAGAGCCTTTTTCCCTGTCAAATACAGGAAATCGAGCCATATCAGCATCGCCTTTTTCGTGAACATATGGGTTAGCCTCTGCTTCTTCCTTAGGAACAAAGACACCCATAGTCTGAACAAAATTAAGCATTTTGGCAACTGCTTCATCGCCTGCTTTATCTCCACCCTCAGAGAAAACTCTGTTTTCTTCACCATCGGGAAGCTCCTGATATTCTATCTTAGTAAAACCGGGTGCTCTTTTTTTAGCTGTATTCATTACATCAGCATATATTTTAACAATATCTGCTTTCGATTTATTTGTATCCTTTAATGTATTTATCTGTTGAACAGGTGCATTCTGATTGTTGTTCTGTTGATTATTCACATTGTTATTAATCTGATTATTCACGTTAGGATTAGGATTTACATTTGCATTATTCTGATTCGAGCTGTTCATATTATTCTGTGAATTATCCGGAACAACATTTTGAATATATTCGTTATCGTAAACAATATTTGAGTCTGTGGGCGCAGTATTGTTAACTGTACCTATAAGATTACCTTTTTTGCTTTCTTCGGCTACAACACTAAGCACAACAACAGTAATATATGTACTTACAGCAAGAAGTACGGAGAGGGCTACACATCCCGCAATATAGCCTTTTTTTATGTTTCTTTGGTTTTTCTTTACCTTTTTATTTCTACTCATCTTACAAACCTTTCAAAAGAATATATCATACATAAATATACACAATAATTATACATAACAAAAAAGAAATAGTCAATTGAAAAGCAAAGATAGTAGCAAAAACTTTGAATATATAACACAGAAAAACCGACTTACTTTCGCAAGTCGGTTTGTGTTTGGTATGTATTAAATTAATACTTGAAGTCGTAGTACTTAGCATTGAAGCCGAGAGCACCTGAAGCACCAAGTGAACCTGCAACTGCCTCAACATTTGCAACGATATCTGCTGCGCAGAAGTGAGTAATACTTACGAACTTACCATCTGCTGTCATTTCAGCTGTAATTGTGTAAGCCTTGTATGTGATTGTACCATCAACGCTCTTAACAAGCTTCTTAACTGTTTCGTCAGTTGCAACTGTGTTCTGAACGTCTTTAATATCAAGGAATTCTCTTGACATTAATACAAGACCTGTTGTATCTGAATATGAAGGGTTAACAAAATCCTTCATAACGATAACAACCTCGTAGTTGCCGTTGTCAAGTTTTTTAGCTGTAGCACTTGCAACATCACTTGCTGCACAGTTACTGATAGGCATACGATTCTTAGCATCGTCTGAACCCTTTTCGTTAATCTTTTCTTCAGCAGCTGACTCTTCTGTCATGAAGCCCTTGATAAGGCTTGTAAGAGGACCTGAAAGGAATGTAAGCTTATCGAGTTGAAGATCGCCTTCAACTGTCTGCCAACCTTTTTTTGTGTAGCCTGCTGTACCATTTTCGTGGATGTCCTTAGCTGCTTTCTGGAATGCTGCAAGAGGATCCTTCATAATAGCGTTATCGTCTGCACCTGCATTATTGTTTGCGTCATTGTTAGATGCATTGTTGTTTGTTGTGTTATTCTGAGTGTTTGTCTGAGTGTTTGTCTGAGTGTTTGCCTGAGTGTTTGTCTGAGTGTTTGTCTGAGTGTTTGTCTGAGTGTTGTTTGAGTTCACCTGATTGCTTGGCTGGTTAGATGTCTGACCACCCTGATTGCCATCTACAGGAGCTTCTGTAGTTACGCCATCACGAACGAGTAAAACAACAGATGCAATTGAAACTGCATTGCTTGTAACGATTGTAAGGAAAAGAGCTATAGAGAGAATTATAGCAATTACCTTCATATCAGAGTTTTTCATTGGTAAAATACCCCTTTCACTACGCGCCCTTTAGGGCATCATAATTTATCTTATTAGACATCATAAGATTACCCTAAAAGGCGAAAAAAGTCAAGTTAATTTTTTTGCAATTATGACTTTTATTTTATTTTCGTCAAAAAGCCGAAAAATTAATTCATTTTTTGTGTATTCCATATATTTGCAGCATACTCGTTGATTGCGCGGTCTGCAGCAAAACGACCTGAAAGAGCGATGTTCATTAGAGACATTCTGTTCCATGTCTTTTTATCACGGAAGGTTTCCTGAACCTTCTTCTGAGCACGCTGATAATCAGCAAAATCAGCAAGAACCATAAATGGGTCGTGGTGAATAATTGTGCTTGAAATATCGGTAAAGTCTTTTCCGTTTATTCCACCATGAGATATGAAATCAATCACCTTGCGAAGCTCAGGGTTGTTATTGTAATAATTTATTGGATTGTAGCCTTCTTTACGGAGTGCATTCACCTCTTCTGTATGCATACCGAAAAGGAACATATTGTCGTCGCCTACAGATTCATGAATCTCAACATTGGCACCATCAAGAGTACCGATTGTAAGAGCGCCATTCATCATAAGCTTCATATTACCTGTACCGCTTGCTTCCTTACCTGCAAGAGAAATCTGTTCAGAAACATCTGCCGCAGGCATAAGGCGTTCTGCGTTTGTTACATTGTAATCCTCAACATAAACAACCTTGAGTCTGTCTTTCATATCAGGGTCGTTATTTATCATATCTGCAAGCTCAAGAATCATACTGATAATGCGTTGCGCAACATAGTAACCCGGAGCCGCTTTCGCACCGAAGATATATGTCTTTGGAACATAATCTCCATCAGGATTTTCTTTGATTGCAAGATATTCTGATACTATATTGAATGCATTAAGGTGCTGACGCTTATACTCGTGAAGGCGCTTAACCTGAACGTCAAATATAGAATCTGTATTGAGCTTGATTCCTGTTTGCTTGAAGATACGTTTTGCAAAATCTTCCTTGTTAGCTTTTTTAATTTCGGCAATTTTTTCAAGAACCTCGTCGTTATCCTTGAAAGCAGTAAGTCTTGAAAGATTTTCAGCATCGTAAACGAATTTGTCGTCACCAAGAAGCTCTGTAATATATTTTGTAAGCCTTGGGTTTGCCTGACAAAGCCAGCGTCTGTGGGCAATACCGTTTGTAACGTTTGTGAATTTATCAGGAGTAAGTCTGTAGAAATCGTTAAAGAGAGTATCTTTAAGAATCTGACTATGAAGACCTGAAACACCATTTACACTGTGGCAAACTGCAACACAAAGGTTAGCCATACGAACTGCACCATTTGAAATGATAGCAGTTCTTTCAACATAACCTGCATCGTGTGTGCTTTCCCAAACATATCCACGGAAGCGGTTGTCAATTTCTTTTATAATATCGTATATACGTGGAATAAGGCGCTTAACTAAATCTTCGCTCCAGCATTCAAGAGCCTCGCTCATAACAGTATGGTTTGTATAAGCCATTGTGTTTGTAACAAGGCGCCAAGCATCGTCCCAACCATAACCGCACTCATCAAGAAGAATTCGCATAAGTTCAGGAATCGCCATTGTTGGATGAGTATCGTTAATGTGAACTGCTACTTTTTCAGGAAGAGATTCAATTGAACCGTATTCACGAAGATGATGGCGTACAATATCCTGAATTGAAGCAGAAACAAGGAAATATTGCTGACGAAGACGAAGAGATTTTCCTTCAGGGTGGTTATCCATCGGATAAAGCACCTTTGAAATAACCTCTGCCATTGCCTGACGTTCCATTGAACGCATAAAGTCACCCTGATTAAAAGACTTCATATCAAACTCGGGCGCCTTTGCGCTCCAAAGACGAAGAACACTGATACCCTTACCATCTTTACCTGCAACAAACATATCGTATGGCACAGCCTGAATCACGTTGCCGTCTTTAACCTCAACATGATGGTAGTGGTTATCCCAATATTCCTCTACTCTACCCTCAAAGCAAACATTTACAGAGCTGCTCTCTCTTGGAACCAGCCAAACCTCGCCACCAGGAAGCCAGTTATCAGGAAGCTCAGTCTGTCTACCCTCAATAAGTTTCTGACGGAAGATACCGTATTCGTAAAGAATTGAATAACCTCTTGCCGGATAGCCCTGAGTTGCAAGACCATCAAGATAACATGCGGCAAGTCTACCCAAGCCTCCGTTACCAAGACCTGCATCAGGCTCACAGTCATAGAGTGTATCAAGTTTGATACCATAATCCTTAAGAACACTTTCAAATGTATTTGTAAGGTTAAGGTTAAAAAGGGTGTTTTTAAGAGAACGACCCATAAGGAATTCCATTGAAAGATAGCATACGCGCTTTTTACCTTCTTTATCCGCCTTTTGGGTAAGCTCTGCTCTGCCCTGAGCCATCATATCGCGCACTATCATTGTAACAGCTTTATAAAACTGCTCATATGTTGCATTTTCGGTTGAAATACCGAAAAAGTGAAGAAGTTTATTCTCAAGCATTTCTTTTGCTTGCTTCTTTGTAAGCTTGTAATTCATACAAATCCTCCAAAAAATTTTATAAAAACAGGGTTTTTCACCCACCTGTTTATACATTTTACACTAAAATCACGCTAAAATCAACTGTAACAAAGAAAATTTTGGTGTTATTTAAAATGAAAATAATGCATAGTGTTTGTGCACTATGCATTACGTTGATTATACATATTTCTGTGCGAGAAAAAAGCAAATCCAAAGTGCCACAACAAAAGCACTCTCAGCAGGGATCGCAAGCTTTGTATAGGGGCATTTCCAACCTTTATCAACGAAAAGGAAAATTGTTCTTGTTACCAGAACCGTTGTTGCAAAAAACATACCGCCTATAAGTGAATAATAGGCTGTACCTGTTGCAAAAGCAAGATATAGAAGAAAACCACCTAACGCTCCTGAAATACCGCCATAATAAACGCGTATTTCTGTTTTACCGGCATTATCAACAGGTTTTACAGAAAAGCTCTCTGCATTTTTCAACGGAGAGGAAATGAAAACAACTGCCATACCTATAAAATAAAGAGCCAGACATATTGTTGCAAATGTTGC
This sequence comes from Clostridiaceae bacterium, assembly GCA_904501675.1. GTDB lineage: Bacteria > Bacillota > Clostridia > Oscillospirales > Acutalibacteraceae > DTU089. The sequence continues at coordinate 4,452 of CAJGCL010000070.1, read as the reverse complement.
AGGAGGATTAACCGCCCATATTTCTTTGATTATATCCACAAATATACACCACCTTTAGAACAATAGTACCATATTTCATTAACAATTACAATGCGAATATGATGATTACAAAATCCAAATAAAGAAAAGTTTAAAAATAGTAATAAAAAGCGAAAAAACTGTTGACTTTTTAAAAATGATGTGATAATATATCAAGGCTATCAAATGCAGAGATACCGAAGTGGTTATAACGGAACGGTCTTGAAAACCGTCGTACGGCAACGTACCGTGGGTTCGAATCCCACTCTCTGCGCCACAAACAAAATGCTGCAGTTTATCTGCAGCATTTTGGAAATTTAACAACATTAATTTGTTACCAATGCAGAAGTACTCAAGTTGGTGACGAGGCGCCCCTGCTAAGGGCGTAGGTCGGGAAACCGGCGCGAGAGTTCGAGTCTCTCCTTCTGCGCCAAATAAAAAGGATACCGTCAGGTATCCTTTTTATTTTTGTTCTCAACAAGTTGGTGGAGAGACCCGAATACAATCGAATTCAATTCTATTACTTCAACAAAACATCACTGACAAGCAAAAATATTACACCAGGAACAGAAAACATTGAAGAAAAACCTAATGTGTACCAATTAACGCCAACGGTAAGCGGAATAAAATATGATAACGCATTCACAGCGCATAGTGCCCCTACCCCACCTATTATGCTTGTAAAAATTGATTTAACAAAGCTACTGCTACCTTTAAATACGCAAAGCATTATAAAAAGCAAAACTGCACCAATCCCATAAACCATAAAAACACATCCTTTAGTTTTTATTTATAAGTCGTTCTAATTTTATTAAAAATTATGTTCTAGAATAAAATTATATTACTGAATATATAATAAATAAGAACTACGAAACGAGGTGTTTTATGAAAAAGCATTGTTTTACTTTTGAACAATATTGCAATATTATTGGCAGAAACATTATTTTAGAAGAAACAACATTCCACAACGGGTGCAAAAAAATGCGTTGCCTCAATGCCCACAAATGTGAATTAATGAATGGTGGTTGTCTTAATCCTTTTATCAAAAAACGAATTGAAAACTGTGTTGAAAACGCAAGTAGAGAATAGTATAATATTGTCATACTATTTAATGATTAAAGGCGGTGGTTTTCTGAACGGAGTTTATATTCACATACCATTTTGCAAATCAAAATGCCCATACTGCGATTTCCATTCTCAAAGATGCGATTCCTCTGTTCAGGAAAGTTATGTTGACGCCATCATTGACGAAATAACAACATTACGCCGCACAAAACATCTGCTGCCCGACTTGAAATTCACCGCAGATACACTTTACCTTGGTGGCGGTACACCATCGGTTTTAAAGCCCCAACAATTAGAAAAAATAATTCTCACCGCAAAAGAAAAATTCAATATTCCAGAAGATACTGAAATCACAGTTGAATGCAATCCATCGTCAGATATAGAATCACTTATTCCTGTATTTAAAAGCTGCGGTGTTAACAGAATTTCTCTTGGTATGCAATCGGCAGTTGATGATGAAAGAAAACTTTTAGGTAGAATTTCTGACAGAAAAAGAGTAAAAGAGGTTGTTGAATTATTAAAGGCAAACAGTATAGAAAACATTTCTCTTGATATTATGTTGGGTGTACCAAACCAGACCAAAGAAAGCCTTACCGAAACTCTCGATTTTGTTAAGGAATGCAAAATCAAACATATCAGTGCTTATATTCTTAAAATTGAGGAAGGTACATTTTTTGACACTCATAGAGAGCGTTTTCCTTTCCCTTCTGATGACGAAGCTTGTGATTTATATGAACAATGCTCGGCTTATCTTGAGGATGCCGGTTTTTCCCATTACGAAATATCAAATTTCGCTATTCCAGGATACGAAAGCAAGCACAACACAAAATATTGGACACTTGAAGACTACTTAGGGATAGGTGCAGCTGCCCATTCTTTTGTAAATGGTAAACGCTTTTATTTTGAAAGTGATACACAGAGCTTTATCGATGGTAAAAAAGTTGTTTTTGACTGTATTGGCCACACCGCAGAAGAATACATAATGCTTCGTCTCAGGTTAAAGGAAGGATTGAATATTACCACCCTTTCCAATACTTACGGAGAAAAGAATAGTAAGAAAATAATAAAAAAAGCACCTTTCCTTGCGGAAAAAGGACTGGCGAATTTTGACGGCGAAACACTTTCACTGACACGAAAAGGCTTTTTGCTTTCAAACAGTATAATAACGCAGCTAATATAAAACCTCGTTGGTATCAACCAACGAGGTTTTTCTTAACAAGAATTCAATTAATCTGCAGATGCTTTCTTAGCGTTTGCCTGATGTTCATCAAATGTGTTAGCGTAGTAGATATCACCAGTATTAACATTATGTCTAAAGTAAAGGTAGCTTGTATCTTTAGGGAAAAGAGCCGCCTTAATCGCATCTCCTCCCGGGTTAGAAATAGGACCTATAGGAAGACCTTCCTTACCGGGATCGCGGTATGTTCTGTAATTTGCGCGATACTCAATTTCCTTCTGCGTATCTTCAACAGACGAAGTAAGTGATGGTTTAATAGTTTTTTCATAATATTCATATGTGGAGTCGCACTCGAGGTATGGGAAATTAGCCGGTCTGTCAAGACGATTGTAAAGGATACCTGAGATAGTAGACATCTGACTGCTGTTTGCCGCCTCGCCCTGAATAACTGAAGCCATAATAATAACCTCGTCAATTGTAAGGCCTCTTTCAGCCGCCTGCTTCTGATATTCCTCTGTCCACTTATTTTTGAAGTTATTGAGGAATCTTCTTACAACACTTGAAGCGTTTTCACCTACATAAAACTCATAGGTATCCGGATAAATATAACCTTCAAGCATATGGTAACGCTTGTCCGCATCAGGAATATTCTTCAGGAAATCATATTCCTCTGAGAAATCCACAGTCTGAAGGGTTGAAATAAAGCTTGAAGCGGTACAAACCTCGTTAACCTCTAACTTTTCAGCTATCTGAGTGATTGTCCAGCCTTCAGGGAAGGTAAGGGTAACGGTTTCCGAATTTTTATAGTCAGTCTTCATGGTGGAAATCATTTTTTCAACACCAAGGCTTGGTGTTAAAGTATATATACCGGAAATGTAATCGCCGTCTTTGTCAAAGAACTTAATAAAGAGCTTGCAGAAAAGTTTGTTATGAATAAGGTCATTATCATGGAGAATATCAACAACCTCATTATCTGTCATACCTTTTTCTACTCGCACCTCAACAGATTTATCTTCAACATGAAGCGCAAGAACATCATTTATGCAACCTATTCCATAAAGGCAAAGAATAGCACTTAGACCAACAATAATTGCAAGCATAATTCCCGCTGTTTTTAATTTTTCATTTTTCTTTTTTTCTTTCACCTGAGCGCTTTCCTTCAAGGCAGCAGAACGCTTATTCATTTTGCGCTTTGTTTCACCATTTATTGCAACGCCCTGTTCACGGGCAGCTCTGTCCTTAATATTTCTTGGTGGATTTGCAAAATAAACGCCACTTTTCTTGCCATTGTTTTCAGGCACAGAATTTGAACTTATATCCGCATAATCCTTATTAAAGCGCTGAGCCATAGTGTTTTCCTTTATTGGAGGAGCAGAAGGTTTTTCAGATTTTTCTTCTGCAGGTTTTGCAGCTTTATTCTTTTTAGGCGCACCTTCTTTTTCAAACATGCTGAGAAGGTCATCATATCCGTTATTATCTCTTGCCATCTTGATTCTCCTTTCCGATGGTCAGAATCTCTTTATCTGTAACAACAAGGTCCACAGCCCTGTCGTATTTACCGTGAAACAATTCTTCCTGAAGATTAGCGCTATAGCAAACGCCTATAGCGGAACCATTGTAGCGCGAAAGGTACCTGTCATAGTAGCCTTTTCCGTAACCTAATCGGTAACCTTTTTTATCAAACATAAAGGCGGGAACAATGCACACAGAACCTTCCGTTTTGCCAACCATAATACTTCTTTGAGGGTCAGGTTCATCCACGCCGAAGCTACCCGGTGAAAGCTCCGAAAGTGACTGAATATAGTAAAAGTTCATTTCAGATTTTTCACCCTCACATCTGGGCACCGCAACTCGCTTACCCATTTGCAAAAGAGCGTTTATGAATTCACGTGTGTCTACTTCAATATCTGTGGAAACATAGCAAAGCACAGTTTGAGCTTCCCTGACTGCCCAAAGATTAAGAAGCTTGTTTTTTATTTTCCTGTCAAGGGTTTGTTTCCCGTCAGGACTCATTGAACGCCTCATTTCTCTTGCCTCGGCGCGCAACTTCTTTTTTATGGGACGTATATCTATTACTTTCTCCATTGAATACCTCTGAGTATTTCAAGAGACTTTTCTTCGCCTTTAATAATTGAGCAGATTGCTGCGCCAAACTCCCAGGCAACGCCTGCACCCTTGGCAGTAACAATTTT
>CAJGCL010000069.1 GCA_904501675.1 Clostridiaceae bacterium | reverse complement strand
TCATCAACACTTATTCTTGCTTACAACTTATTTGCACTTTCATACAGTGGTATGTTAAGCGAATCCATATCCCTTATTTCAGTTATTATCGGCATTATCCGCTACAGAAGCACACCTGTGAAGATTATCAGTACAACCGAAATCAGCACAACCGAAAAACTTGCAGCATAATAAAGCATAATTCAGAAGCAACAGTATTGAATGTACTGTTGCTTTTCTTGTTTTATGAGTGATATAATGGGGTTGGTATAAAAAATTGATATGGAGAGTTATTATGACAGAATTTATTGTGCAAGTAGTTATAGGCTTGTTTATAATTGTAGTAGGTGTGCTTAATACTAAAGGTCATATTTCATTGCTTCATTCATATCACAGAAAGCGAGTAAAGGAAGAAGATGTTCTGCCCTTTGGGAAAAAGATTGGTTTAGGTACAATTATCGTTGGTTGTACAGTAATTATTGCCGGAATATCTGAATTGTTCTTTTCAGGCATTACCAACATAATATTGGTTGTTGGATTTGTACCCGGATTTAGCGTGATGGTTTATGCATTGTTGAAATACAACAAAGGGATTTTTTAATAAAATAAATTTAGCTTTGTAATAGAACAGGAGGAGAAGCAATGGCAAAATTAGAACAGGTTCTTAACGGTGATTTCGGACAGATTTTAAAGAAAATTGAAAACGGAATATTGAATGGTAGTATGTCGGCTTCACTTGAAGATTCAAGCGATATGTTTGATGGTGATGCAAGATGCAGTGTCCGTGTTTTTGAGAGATACAGTTATGCAGGTGGTAACCGAGTGAGCATGAATGTTACATTGTTTCAGAATGCGAATGGTCCGATTTATCTTTCTGCAATTACATCGAGCGGAAGTCAGGCGATGTTATTCAAGGTGAATACCTTGGGCGAAGAAGCTTTTCTTGATAAACTGAGAGAATTGTTGTGATTGGATTAGTGGAGATATTTTTATGGAATTGAATGTTAATTCTCCTGCATATTACAAAGATCATTATGGAATTGATGATGAGGTTTACAGTTTCTTTCAAAAAGCGTATGTATTCTTTTTGAATAAAGAGTATAGCGATACATTGAAAATTGTTGGGATTGTGCCGATAGTAGCACCGAAAAAGTTATATGACAGTGGTGATTGGAAAGAATCTGTGCGATTGATAGATGGTAATAATTGTGCGATAGTTTCTTTGCGAATCAACTTTGAAGAATATCATAATGCTGATAGTACAGGTAAAATTGCATTAACGAAGGATGTGGTTTTGAGAGCTTTAAGGAAGATAAAATTAAAAGTTGATTTTGATTATGAAGCATTCAAAAGAGATTTAGATGCAGTTATTTGATTTAAACGAAAAAGCAATGTAAGGAGAAGAGTTATGGGATTGTTTGATATATTTCACAAGAAAGAAAAAACTAAAGATACATCTTCAACCCTCAAAATTGGTGATTGGGTTACTCAATATAGTTCAGGTTACTGGAAAGTTGTAGGTATTTTTCCTAAATATGCAGACGAAGATTACTCATATAACGGAACATCATGGAAAAAAGGTGACCGTCTTAGTGATTGGATTATATTGAAAAAAGGGTTTACTGTAAAAATGAAACCAAGTAATGGTTGTGAGTTTGTGGATGCTCAGTGGTGCAAACTTGTAACTGATGATATTCTTCAATCCATTGAAACAACCTTTGCTGAAAATCCAAAAGTGAAACAGAAATTCGATAATGCACCTGATTTGCCGAATCCGTCAGTTAACAGTATTTGGATGAAACTTTCGGATGAACAAGTTGAAGCTTTTTCAAAAATTATATCGAACCTTCCTGAAAGATTTACTGAAGAGCAATTCTGGACAAACTGTGCTGATTATCTTCAATATAAAACCGACCCATCCAATGCTACACATATTTTGTATTTGTATAGTTATTTATGGGAAGTTAGCGATAATTTTGAGCCACTCAATTTTAATCCGGAAATTAAGAATGTTTGATTTTTTGATTAAATTGATTCATTGTTACCCACCAATGACCACATAAAGCCCACAGACAGGGTTGGACTATTTGAAGACAGTGTAGAGTTCAGCTTCAAAGAGCATTTGAAATATACGCGAAAGCACAATATGTTGTGTGCAGTTCCCGAGAGCAGACTGACATAGCTCTTCGGGACGAAGAAGTCGGGTGTTCGAATCACCTCACTCCGACCACATAAGTACAATGGTTTTGATACAAGCCGTTGTACTTTTTTTTGTTTTTGTAGAACTGTTGCTTTTTTATTTATTTGAGTGATATAATTGATTTAGAAAGTTGGTGAGCATATGGAAACGGGAATTGTATTCAACATACAGAAATTTTGCCTATATGACGGCGACGGCATACGCACCTGCGTATTTCTTAAAGGCTGTTCTCTTCGTTGTATATGGTGTCATAATCCTGAAGGGCTTGATAGAGCCCCTACCCTTTCCTTTAACAAGCAAAAATGCTCGTTATGTGGTAGATGCCTTACAGAATGTTCCGCACGAACAATTGATAACGCTACTTTGAAAATTGACCGAGAAAATTGCGTTAAATGCGGTAAATGCATGGAAATTTGCCTTAACGATGCTAATGAAATAATCGGCAAAAAAATGACAGTTCAAGAGGTTCTTGACGAAGTCTTAAAAGACAAAATGTTCTACGATACATCAGGCGGTGGCCTTACCGTTTCAGGTGGCGAGCCTTCTTATCAGCCTGAGTTTACTCTAGAAATTCTAACTCTTGCAAAAGAAAACGGAATATCAATTGCTATAGAAACATGTGGTATAGGACCACGAGATTTCTATAAAAAGGTTGCAAACCTTGGCACAACATTTCTATTTGATATAAAATGTCTTGATCCCATACGCCATACGGAGTTTACGGGCACAGACAATTCACATATTATGTCAAATCTTCAATATCTTATGAACAGGGGTGCAGATATTATTATCCGACTTCCCCTTATTCCCGATTGCAATGACAGTGACGAAGATATTTCAAAACTTTCTAAATTTCTCAACCACAATAAAGGGCATTACAGATACGCAGAAATCATGCCCTATCACGCGCTCGGCATCGGAAAGTCCGAAAAACTCGGTACAACTGCAACATATATTCATGGTAGTGCAAGTGATGCTGAAATATCTCGTTGGACTTCACTTTTCAATGCCCATAACATAGATATTAAAGTATCAAAATAAAGAGGTTTATTTATGACAAGTTTATCACATATTGATCCTTTCCTTTACGGATATTTTTGGGACGAAAGTCTTGAAATTGGTGAACGAGTAGGTCTTGCCCTTTTCAATGCTTCAAAAAATCTCGAAATCAAGTTTTCTCATCAGTTACTTCCCGAAACTGCATTTGTAACAGAAAGTGGCAGTTCAGGCTACTCACCTTCTGACGGACTTTGGTTTTCTGATGAAAATATATTAAAACTTGCAGAAGAACATCCGGAACATAATGAAACACTCCGCAGATATCTTAAAGAATTAAACATTTTCAGAGATAAAGCGCAAATGCTTAATTGCGAAATCACCGATGGACTCAATGATTCAGGTGCCGAATGGGGCGGCGGTTGGGGGGGGCACTCCAACCCTGATTACGGAAGAATAATCAATTTTGGTACTGACCATATCCGTACAATCATTGCAGAAAATAGTAAAAAATATCCTAACGAGGCTTGGTTTTATCGTTCGTGCTCTTACGCTCTTGATGCTATTGATATTTTCGGTGAAAGATATCGCGAAAGCGCACTTCAAAATGCTAAAAAAAGTCAAAGTGGAAAAGATAAAGCATTTTATCTACGTCTAGCCCAGGCTTTTGAAACGGTACCCAAGAAACCTGCATATGATTTCACATCGGCTATGTGTTCATTTATGCTTATATTCGCCCTTGACGGAAGCGATTCACCCGGACGTTTCGATCAGTATATGTATCCTGCATATCTGAAAACAGAAAACAAAGAAGAGGTAACCGACCTTCTTGACAGACTATGGGATTATTTCCGCGATCATCGTTCATGGAATCTCTGCATTTCCGGTAGCGATGAGAATTGGAATGATGAAAGCAATGAGCTCACATACCATATCCTTGCTATGGTGAGAAAAAAACGCTACAATACACCCAACCTCACCTGCCGAGTTCACAGAAACACACCCGATAAATTATGGAATGCTATTGCAGATACTCTCGCAATCGGAACAGGTCTCCCCGCATTATACAACGACGATGTAGTTTGCACTGCCCTTGAAAAGATTGGTATTCCACCTGAAGACAGCCACGATTATTGTATGAACGGATGTAATCAAATTGATATTCTTGGCAAGAGCCACATGGGTCTCGAGGATGGCGAGGTTATTTTTACTAAGTGCCTTGAGTTTGCGCTACATAACGGCGTAGACAATATGACTGGTAAAAAAATTTCTATCGAAACAGGTGATCCCACAACCTTCGAAACCTACGAGAGGTTTGAGCGCGCTTTTATGGACCAGCTTGAGTTTGTTACCTACAATTCTTGTAGCAGTGCAAACAGATGGCAACATATGCGCGGTGTGTTTCAGCCCCATCCCCTTCGTTCTTGTCTGATAAAGGGTTGTCTTGAAAAAGGAATGGACTATAGAAACGGCGGTCCGCTTTACAACCACGGACAAATTTTAGCCGAAGGTATTGCAGATACTGGCGATAGCCTCTATGCAATCAAAAAACTCGTTTACGATAAAAAGAAATACACAATGGTACAACTCATTGATGCTCTTAATGCAAACTTTGAAGGCTATGAACAACTCTATCACGATTTTAAAAATTGTGAAAAATTCGGTAATGATATTGAAGAAGTTGATAAGATAACTACACATGCTCTCAATCGCTTCTTCACAGTTCTCAAACGTAATAAAACCTACAAAGGTGGCATATTCACAGGGGGTTGCAGTCCATTTAACAGAGTTGCAAATTACGGACGCAAGACTGCTGCACTCCCCAACGGAAAACTCAAAGGCGAACCGCTCCTTGCAGATAGTATTTCAGCAACTCCCGGTCGTGATACAAATGGTCCAACAGCCCAAATTAAATCGGTTTTAAAATATAATCATACAGATGCTTGTAGTGGATTTATTTTCCAAAACAAATTCGAAAAGAAAATGTTTACAAGCGAGAAAGGCAAAGCATCTTTCATAGCTCTTGCAAAGGCATTTTTTGCGGGAGGCGGACAACAATACACAATCACAGTTGTTTCTCCTGAAGATCTTATAGATGCAAAAACAAATCCCCAAAACCATAGAAATCTCATTGTTCGTGTTGGCGGTTACAGCGATTATTTCATCAACCTCACCGAAGAGCTTCAGAACAATGTTATCGAAAGAACATTTACAAATACGTAATTGATCATACACCCGATAACATTTAATTCTCGCTGATACCAAAATTAAAACATGTTATTCACATCTTTTTTTAGGTTTGCGAGATGAATTTTATAAAATACAGAAGCATCGTCAAGGAGGCTCCTATGCAAATTTTACAGACAATTATTTCTTATCTTGTAATAGCGGCAGGTTTTATTACTTCACTTTTCCCGTCAGGGGATTCAACAATGATACCGTATACAAATGATTACAAGATTCCCAACAATATTCCGGAATACAGTGTGATTTCTACGGTGGAGAAAACTAATTGGAAGGCCAAATGGATTTGGGATAAGGAAAATCTTACGGAAGAAAATGTATGGATGTGCTTTAATAAAAAGGTAAGTCTTGCAAAAAAGCCGGAAGAACTTATTGCCAACATCTCAGCCGACTCGAAATATTGGCTTTACATAAACGGAGAAACAGTTGTTTTTGAGGGAAGCGTAAAACGAGGCCCCGATGAAAACAGTGGCTATTACGATAGTATAGATATTGCTTCTTTCCTCAAAGAGGGTGAAAACTCAATTTGTGCTTTGGTGTGGTTCTGGGATAGTCAAACAAGCTATTCCTACAACGGTAGCGGTCAGGGAGGCTTCCTTTTTGAAGCTAAAAATTCGGACATAACCATACTTTCCGACAAAAGCTGGAAGGTAAAAAGAAACAGCGCTTACGTTGACAGTTCTCTTTATCCTCCTAATTACAGACTTCCTGAATACAGTATTTATTTCGATGCAAGGGAAGATATGGGCGATTGGATAAATGAAGGTTATGACGTTTCTGTATGGGAAAATGCAACCGAATATGATGTTGGTGGCAAGGGTACTTACGGCAAGCTCTATCCGAGAGGAATACCTTTTTTGAAGGATTACGGTCTTAAGGCTTATGAGAACTCAACCGATTATGAAAATTATACCGTAACCAAGAATTTAGGAGAAAAAATTACTGTAGATATTCCATATAACGCACAGGTTACTCCTTATCTTAAAATCATATCACCTGCAGGTAAAAAAATTCGTATAACAACGGAAAACACATTAAGCGGCGCAGTTTCAACCACCTATATAACTAAAGAGGGAGAGCAGGAGTTTGAGGCTTTAGGCTGGTTTAACGGAGAGCATATCACTTACAAAATACCGAAAGGTGTTACAGTTGTTTCTTTGATGTACCGTGAAACGGGATATAACAGCTCATTCTGCGGTAACTTCAAGTGCGATGATGAATTCCTGAATTCGTTGTGGCAGAAATCTCTTCGTACTCTTTATGTTACCATGCGTGATAATTTTATGGATTGTCCCGATAGAGAAAGAGCCCAATGGTGGGGAGACGTTACAAGTGAAATGATTATGACGATGTACTCTTTAGACAGTAATTCCTACCTATTGTATCAAAAGGGTGTTGAGGCGATGCTTTCTCACGTTGACGACTCAAAAGTACTTCAGACTGTTGTGCCTATAAGCGGAGACTATTTTGAGCTTCCCGTTCAGCAGCTTGCAGGAATTGTAGGCTTTCTCACTTACTATGAATATACCGGCGACAAGGCTTTACTTGAAAAGGTTTATGACGCCTCTCTTGACTACCTGAAGCTTTGGAAATTCAATGAAAATAATTGTCTTGTAGTTCATCGCGAAGGCTCATGGGATTGGGCTGACTGGGGCAAAAAGGCGGATATGACAGCCATCGAAAATGCTTGGATTTACTATGCCTTCTCTACTGTTGAGGAAATGGCAAAGCTTTTAGGAAAAGATGAGGATATGCTTTTTATTACCGATGTAAAAGAGTTTATCGCAAGTGGATACCAGGCACTCTGGACAGAAGAAGGCTTTAAAAGTGAAGATGTGAAAAAGCCTGACGACAGAGCTAATGCCCTTGCAGTTTTGTCGGGACTTGCCCAAAAAGAGCAGTATGATACTATTACAAATGTACTTACAACCACTAAAAATTCAAGTCCGTATATGGAATACTATGTTCTTGAAGCTCTTTGCAAAATGGGAAAATATGAAGAGGCATATGACAGAATCAAGGACAGATATAATGATATGATGTGCGAGGATTACTCTACTCTCTGGGAATTCTGGGACTCCTGGCGAGGCACTAAGAATCATGCATGGAGTGGTGGCCCTCTTGTTATAATGAGTAAGCATTTTGCAGGAATCACTCCCCTTGAAGCAGGCTATGAAAAGGTTAAAATCGATCCTCAATACACTTTGTCCGACGGTATGAATTGTACCGTTCCCAGCGTGAAAGGTTTAATTACCTTGGATTATGAAAAGGCTGACCAGAATTATATTATCAATCTTACTCTCCCACAATATATGGAAGCTATTATATATATACCGACTGGTGCTATTGTAAATATCAATTCAGAGCTGTTTTACCAAAACGGTGAGTATGCAAACGGTGGTAAAATCGGTAATGTGGAGGTTGTAGAAAAACCACTCAATAACGGATAATTTAGTTTGTTGAACTAATAAGCCACAACCTGTCAGAAATTATGACGGGTTGTGGCTTTTGTTTTCTTTATAATTGTCTTAATCGGGATAAGTTACTTGTCTGCCAGTAACAGATTCTATAAATTCACCATAAACATCTGTTGCAAATTTCTTGAATTTGCCTTTGAAAGCAAATTCAAGAGCCATCATATACGTAGCTTTATCTCCGTTTTTCTTTTCTTCTTTTACCGTTTCAAAATCGTATATATCAAATATACGCGCTACTCGCGTTTCATAAGTTGAAGTATCATTTTCGTCAACTTCAATTACACGGTAGCCACATTGTGTGGAATGAAAAAGGCTTATATAACGGGTACTGAGAGAATTAACAATATCAATTCCTTCATGTTCAACTGCAAATGCATTTGTGTGGTCGTGCCCTGAGAACATTGCGAGCACGTCGCCCTTTTCTACCATTGCATCAAACTGACCGTAATTCTCATATCCCGGACAGGGAGTTTCTCTTATTGTACCGTAATTCACGCGGTCAGGATCAAACATATAGTATTCTTCTTTGTTGTACAAATGCTTGTACGAATAAGATTTCCAGGAATCGGATTTTTGAAGTACATCATAGATTTCGCCTACGATTATATGCTGGAATACAAGGGAATTTACTATTTCACCGTCATTTTCTGCCTTGAGCTTTTCAGATGTTTGTTTATACCATTCAATCTGGTCAGGCTTAACACAACTGTATCTGCCTTCTTCGTCGTAATCACCTGAGTCGAACACCCAAAGATTGAATTTCAACTTTTCTCCATCGGAAGAAAGTACGGGAATATTGTATGTGCCACAACCTGAAAGTTCGACCCCATCATCAACTGAAACTGAGCAAGAGAAAGAGTTGTAGTATGCCATCAATTCTTCACGGGTCATTGCGCCTTGTTCTGAATCGTGATTACCGAAAGTTACTGCAACAGGAATGTTTCTTGAATCGAAAATATTCATCAAAGCGTTAATCATTTTCTTTGTGTCTTCTGCATTTTCGCAATTTACAACATTGTCGCCTGTTATCATAACAATATCGGGCTTTTCCTTCTCGCAAGCTCTCTCAACTAACCATATTGTCGGGTCAAAGTTATGGTTAAGATTTAAATGGTTGTCGGTAATATGTAGAATTTTAAGTTTCCCGTTTGAATTGAACTTAATTGTTTTGTCCGTTTTGTTCTGAATATCTGCAGGATTATAGTTAACTCCGCTATATTCAGGTCTTAAAAAGGGTGATAAAATACCTAATGCTATAACAACAACCAATACTAACGAAACGCCTAATATAATTCGCTTTTTCATTTTCTCATCCCCAAAACAAGCTTTGTAATATGAATAATTATACCATTCCCACCAAGGAAAAGCAATAAAAAGGCACCGCGGAAGTGGTTTTGTGGGTTCAAGTTCTGCTATTAAAATCTTAAATTTAAAAAAGAAGTATAAACTGTTGAAAACAGCTAACCTTTGTGGTATATTTTTCTTATACAATGTTTATTTTGAGGTGTGTTTAATGGCAAAGTGGATTGATAACAAAACAGTAATTATCACAGGGGCATCAAGCGGTATCGGCAAAATGCTTGCAGAAAGACTTATGAAAGAGCATAACTGCAAGGTGATTGGTGTTGCAAGAAGTGAAAAGAAAATGCTCAATTTCATTGAGGAGCTTGGCGATTATGCGAAGCTGTTTTCTTATAAGCTTTTTGATGTTTCAAGCTATGATAATTGGCAGAATTTCCATGATTGGCTTGTAGAAAACAATATCAATCCTGATGTTCTTATTAATAATGCTGGTGTTCTTCCTCGTTTTGACAGACTTATGAACTACACAAAAGAAGAAATTGATGAATCAATCAATATTGACTTTTACTCAGCTGCATATTCTTCAAAAATTATGCTTCCTCTTCTTATGAAGAGCGAAACTCCAGCAATTATAAACGTTGCATCATCTGCAGCGCTTATGGCTCTCGGCGGAACATCAATGTATTCTGCAAGCAAGGCAGCGGTTAAAGGCTTAACTGAGGCTATGAGAGAAGAACTCAGAGGTGAAGCTTACATAGGTCTTGTTTGCCCTGGCTTTACAAAAACCGATATTTTCAGAAATCAGGGCGAAACAAACGGGATGGACCTTATAAATATGGTTTCAACTCCTTGCGACAAGGCAGTTAACAAAATCCTCAAGGGTATACTTAACAAAAAGTCATATATTGTTGTCGGCTTTGATGGTAACGCAATGGGCAGATTTAACCGCCTTATGCCTGTTCAGGGTTCAAGACTTTTCAGTTCAGTAATCAAAGCTTTCAAAATCGACCTTTTCGCTTCAACCTTTGGCTACGAAAAGAAAGGCGAAAAGAAATAAGCGGAATATATTATTCCTTTCGTTTGAAAACACAGTTTATAAAAAGCAAGGAGTCGACTATTGAAGTCGGCTTCCTTTTTTTGTGAAAGTTACGTATATATAACTTTAAAATATGAAAC
>CAJGCL010000068.1 GCA_904501675.1 Clostridiaceae bacterium | reverse complement strand
GTATCTTTCAAGGGTATAAATACCTGTAACAGGATTATAGCCTGCAAGCTGAGATTTATATGCAGTCTGAACACCTGAAGAAATATATCCTTCCGTATCACCTACTATATGAAGGGTTGAACGGCGTATGCGTTCTGAGGAGTTATACATTCTTTCGGTCCCCTCAGTAAAGGCTAAAACTTCTCCATTTCTATCAACAACGTTACCAGCACCTACAAAACTGCCATTTTTAGTAAGGTGAGCGTTTGCACGCATTGTTGACCATTTCTCACCACTTATCACAAACCTATACCCTAAAACCCCAAGACCTGACACAACTACTGCAACAAGCAATAGTAAAGCTACACTTCTTTTAGCTGTTGTTTTCACGCCTTGCACCACCCTTCTTTACAGGCTTTGTCGTTACGGGAATATCCGCAGGCAAAAGCTCAGGTTTGAAATTTGCAAAAGTACGTGTATCTATACTCTTTATAAACGCCAGCAGGCAAAAGCAGGAAATAATGCTTGACCCACCCTTGCTTATAAAAGGAAGGGTTACACCTGTTAAAGGGAGTAAGTCTGTTATTCCAAAGATGCTGAGCATTGTCTGGAAAAGAATCATTGCAATTGCACCTACACCTGCAATTGTATAGAAAGTAGATTTTGCTTTTTTAGAATTTACAATTGCCCAGACTGCTATAATACAGTAGGTTAAAGGAATCATAAAGCTCATTATAAGTCCAAATTCCTCTGACACAACACCAAACACCAAATCTTCTGCTGCGGCAAAAACATTGCGAAGTTCACCATTACCAAGACCTAAGCCAAAAAGTCCGCCACTTGCAGAATAAATAAGCGTGCGTGTCTGTTGGTAGCCACCCTCATCCATAAATTCCCACACATGAAGATAGGTGGAAAAACGAGATGCAACATAAGGCTTGAGTATAAGTATTGCTACTGCGCCAAGTGCGGCAACGCCACAAACAAGAGAAAGTGTTTTTATATCGCCCGAACGCATAAACGCAATAATAACAAAAGTAAAGAAGAAGATAAGCGCTGTTCCGAAGTCAAACATAAGGAACAAAAGCCCAACACATATAGCAGAAAATGCTATATACATAGTGAGATTTTTTATAGACTGAAGTTTTTCGAGAGTAACAGCTCCAACAAAAACGAATGCCACCTTAACAAGCTCTGAAGGTTGTATTGAAATACCTCCTAAAGAAAGCCAGTTCCTCGCTCCATTGGTAGGCTCGGCAATAATAAGAGTAAGCGCCAGAATACCTATAGCACCTGCTGCGAGAATCCACCTGATTGACTTTATTGCTTCTACATAGCGCATAATAACAAGCAAAGCACAATACCCCACAACGCCAAGAACAACTGCAAAAAGCTGTTTAAGAACTGCGTCAGGATACATACTTCCTACAATCCCAAGCCCCAAAGAACAGAAGGTAAACGCAATCATCTCCAACTCAAAATTATGGAGACGGAGTACATATGTCGCAAAAAGATAATAGCCCCATTGAAGAGCAATATACCCAAGATAAACGCAAACTATAATTTCGTTAAATTCACCTTGTGGGTAAAGGTTCAGAAGCATAATAAATATATTAAGCACCGCAAGAAGAATCAGCACAACACCATATGATGGTGTTCCCAAAAGAGAGCTTTTATCTTTTATAAATTTATACTTGCCCTCATGAAGCTCATATTCAAGGCCACCTATGTTTATTTCATCACCATTGCGGATATTCGCTTTTTTATCAATTTTCTTGCCGTTTACTTTAATACCAGATTTTGAAAATGTATCAAAAATAACAAAACCCTTGTTTCTGTATGCTATAACAGCGTGAAGCCTTGAAATAGTATCAAACGGAAGAACAATATCACAGCTTTTATTTCTGCCTAAGGAGGTTTCCCTCTCTCTTAAAGAAATATTTTCATTGGTAACCGTATTTACAAGTTTTGCTCTTATAGGATCGGTAGTTTTCTTAAAAAACATGCTAAGAAGCATTCGGATATTTATAAACAGAACAATACTTAATATGGCATATCTGAAAAAAGGCTCAAGCCCTGTAATAAATGCTTGCATATTACTCATCCTCTCCTAATAGTTGACGCTTATATAATACCATACAAACACAAAATAATCAATTCAATACGTAATTGTTACCAAATTAAAAAGAAACTGTAAACATATTTTATTAACCCTTATGTTTCCTTGACTTTAACTATATATTTGAGGTATTATATACTAGATAAATTTGGGGGTATTTTTATGGCTATTGAAAAATTTATTTACGGCGAAATGAACGGTAAAAACGTTCACGGATTTATTATTACAAACAAATGTGGTTCAAAAGTTCAGATTATCGAAAAAGGTTCCACTCTTGATAAGATTATTCTTGAAGATAAATACGGAAACTTTATCGACATTCTCTCCGGCCACGGCTCATTGGACGGCCACATAAACCGTAGTGATTATCAGGGTGTTGTTGTTGGTCAATACGCAAACCGCATTAAAAACGGTTCATTCACTATTGACGGCGTTACATACAATGTTACTCAGAATGAAAAAGGTGTTACCTGCCTTCATGGTGGCGGTGAATACAGCTCTGCCCACTGGTGCGGAAAAGAACTCGACGAAAATTCTGTTGAATTCACATACACAAGTCCTGACGGTCAGGATGGATTCCCGGGAAATGTTGATGTAAAAGTTATTTACACATTTGATGATGAAAACAACCTTAGCATTGAATATAGTGCAATTTCTGATAAAAAGACTGTTATAAATCTTACAAACCACGCTTATTTCAACCTTAACGGCTATGAAAACGGTGATGTTTTAAAGCATACTCTTCAGATAAACGCAGACCGCTTTACCGCTATTGATGAAATGAGCATACCAACAGGTGAACTACCTGAGGTTAAAGGCACACCATTCGATTTCACAACAAAAAAAGAAATCGGAAGAGATATTGAAGAGGATTTCCTCCAGCTCAAAAACGGTATGGGCTATGACCACAACTTCTGTATCTCTGATTATGACGGATCGTTAAAAACAATTGCCATCGCTAAAGGTGATAAGAGTGGCATTAAGATGGAGGTTAAATCTACAGAACCGGGCGTTCAGCTTTATACCGGCAACTTTCTTGACGGCTCAATAATCGGTAAGGGCAACCTGCCTTTAACAAAGCGTTCTGCTTTCTGCCTTGAAACACAGGTTTATCCTGATTCACCTAACCACCCTGAATGGCCAAGCTGCGTTTATAACGCGGGCGAAGAATACAAATCAATTACAATATTTTCCTTTTCAAAATAAGGTTATCGGTTGACTGAACACTATAATTTTGATATAATAGATAAGATTTTTGCGAAAGGAGACGAATTCATGAAAAGAAACACAAAGCTTATTTCATTGCTTCTTTTGGTAGTAACTTTTGTTACTGCTTTAATGCCGTCTGCCTTTGCAAAGGATTTTGCTATAAAATTTGATGGTAATATTGGTGTAAACACTCAGTATGCCTATAGTGAACCTGACCCATCATGGCTACGCCAACTCACCGTTAAAGAAGACATGCTTTCTCCCGGCGGAATTATGAATGAGGCACTATTGAAACCTGTAACATCATACCCTTACACAACAGATGCACCTCATTTCAAGGCACAGGTTGAAGAGTGTGTAAAAAACTATACTCTTGACGAGGAATCTCAAAGAGCTGCTTACCTTTATCTGCTCAACCAAATTGGTGCTCTTACGTTAGTTTCCGAGCCTACTGTTTCAGACCAGACTAAAGCAGATTGGCTGCGTCAGCAAGGTATTGTTGTTACACCTGAAGATGAAGCTGATGCAGAAAGAGTGCTTATGATAAGCGCACTTTACGCTATGATGCGCAACGATTTGTATTACGTTTACAAAGGCGAGCATTTAGATATTCCTAAGGGAACTCCTATGGAAGAGGCGCTCGTTATGTATATAGCCGCTCTTTCAGGAAACAAAAATTCGTTGACTGCCTTTATGCTGAAATTTTTTGGAGCTGACTCTTTAGGCTCATTAGAGGATTACATTTACTACACCTCATTAATGTCGTTATACGTTAACGGTTATGCTTCTGTTTCAGAAATTCCTACCTTAGACAGACCTGAGGTTTTCAGGCGCGTTGCTATTATGACAATCCGAGGCTATGGGTTATCAATCGACTCAGAAAATGCTACACAGGAAGAGCTTACACAGAAGTACCTTACCGCCATGTTAGGTACGCAATACCGGGTAAAACTTGATCCTCAATCTCTTGTAAAAGCTTCAAAAGAGCAAACCATCCCCTACTACATTCTTCAGAGAATGGCGCAGCAGGATTCAAATGTTACAATTTCTCATAAGAAATACAGTTACCAGGAATGCTTCAACATTGTTCTCAAAAAAACAACTAGGTTTAATCTTGAGCAAGAGTTTTTCTCTGATATTGATGAATACGATATTTTCCTTGAATCTAAAAGGGAAAACATATCAATAAATCCTACACCTATACAGGCAACCTCAGGTGTAACAATAAACGGAAAATCCGTTACACCCGGCAAATATGCTTTAGTAAATTTAACTGACTCAGCAAAACAAATTATCACTATTGTTTGTACATACACCGTAAATGATTTAAAAAGATCTTCTGCATACAGACTCAATATTCACCAGGGAACAAAAGAGCCTGAAGACAGCAATATTACAGGTATTATTCCAACACTCGGTACTACAATTCTTCAACAGGACGGTACAACTCAGGTTGTTACAGGAACTCCTTCTCTCCCTGCTATTTCCCCTCTTGTTTCAAACTTCAACAACGGCGCAATGAATATTGTGGGAAATATTCTGTCAGTTAACGATAAAGGCCAGCTTGTTGACCAAAACGGAAACATAATAAGCCAGGGAAATTACGAGCAACTTCCCGACGGATACAAATATGTTGTTGGCGATGACGGAATTATTCAGGTAGTTCTTATAGACGCTACAACACTTCCTCAGTATTCAGCAGAAAACACCGACAAGCTTTCTGACGACGTCGTCAAAAGATTAGTGATTGTAATATCGCTTTCTCTTTGTATTCTTCTGATTGTTGCGCTTATAATTATTCTCGTAGCTTCAAAGAAACGCAACAAAAACAAAGAAGCAGTAGTAAAAGCAAGAAGAGCAAAAGAATTAAAGAAAAAAGCAAAGCTTGAAGCCAAGCAAGCAAAAAAAGATAAAAAGAAATAAGATAATGGCAACAAGCTCTTAAAATGGAATTTGTTGCCATTATTTTCATATACGTTATTTTTATTTTAAAATTTGTTCATATATTTTTATATTTAATGGTATATAATCATATTAAAGAAACCACATAGGAGGTTTTAAAATGGCAAACGCAAAAATTCTCATTGTTGATGATGATGTTAATATTTGTGAGCTTCTCAGGCTCTATCTTGAAAAAGATGGGTTTGATGTTGAGGTTTGTACTGATGGTCTCAAAGCTATTGAGGCTTATGAAACAACATGTCCTAACCTCATCCTTTTGGATATTATGCTTCCCGGTATGGATGGTTGGCAGATATGCAGAGAAATACGAAAAATCTCGCGTATTCCTATAATTATGCTTACCGCTAAAGGAGAAACCTTCGACAAGGTGCTCGGTCTTGAATTAGGCGCAGATGATTACATTACAAAGCCTTTTGAAACAAAAGAGGTTGTTGCAAGAATCAAGGCTGTTCTCAGACGTTCATCAGACCACAACCCTTCCGGCGAAGCCATAAAAGAGGTTGCATATGATAAGCTTATGATAAATCTTACAAACTATGAGCTTAAGGTTAACGGTGCTACTATTGATACTCCACCTAAGGAATTGGAGCTTATATTCCATCTTGCAAGCAACCCTAACCGCGTTTACACAAGAGACCAGCTTCTTGATGAGGTTTGGGGTTTTGAATACTACGGTGATTCAAGAACCGTAGATGTTCACGTAAAGCGCCTCAGAGAGAAACTTGAAGGTATTTCAGATAAATGGGAGCTTAAAACTGTTTGGGGCGTAGGCTATAAGTTTGAAACAAAATAAACATTAATATGAAACTGAAAAAAAAACAAAAAAGGAGCTTTTTTCCTTAAATACTTTTTCATTTTTTCGGCTATAGTTTTAACAAGTTTTTTTGTTATCGGCGTTTCACTTATGCTTTTTTTCGCTAACTTTATGTCAACACAAACATTAAACGAAACCCAAAAAAACGCCCATGAACTCGCAAAGGCTACTACAGAAATCGTTAATTCAGGTACAGTAAAAACAAATTCTGAAGCGGCTATTTTGCTTATGTGCCAGAATGTTGATATATTAGCAAGCACTACAGGTAGCGATGTATATATATGCAATATGAAGGGTGAAATTGAAATTTGCCCTGAAACCATTGATAACTTTAAGCTTAATAGTGATTGTGAAAAACATGAAAAAATCAAAATACCACCTACCTTTGTTCAAAGAGTGAAGAATGGTAATGTTTCTGAATTTTCAACATTAGGAAACAGTTATAATACCTATCATTCCGTATCCATGGCACCTTTTTACATGAATGACCATTTTTATGGTTTTTGTGTTGTTGCATCTCCTGTTACAGGTGATGTTCTTACCGGTATACGCCAAGTGTTTACGATTTTTCTTGTATCTGCCGCTATAGCACTTGTACTCGTTACCATAGCCGTTTATGTTATGACCGGTAAAATTGCAAAGCCGATAAGAAATCTTGAAACCGCTACAACGCTTTATTCGTCAGGTGATTTTTCATACAGGGTACCCGAAATTAATTCCAACGATGAACTGTCTCATCTTATAACAAAATTCAACGCAATGGCTACTTCTCTTTCCCAACTCGAAAATTCAAGACGAAGCTTTGTTGCTAATGTCTCTCATGAGTTTAAAACACCTATGACTACTATCGGCGGATTTATAAACGGAATTCTTGATGGCACTATTCCACCTGAAAAACAAGACTATTATCTTAATATTGTATCGTCTGAAATAAGCCGTCTTTCAAAGATGGTAAACATGATGCTCAATATATCAAAAATTGAAACAGGTAATGTTGAAATGAATATCGAGTCTTTCGATTTGTCTTCAAAAATTGTTTCAACCTTCCTTGGTTTTGAACAGCTTGTTTCGAAAAAAAACATTGAAATTATAGGTATGGAAGACCTGAAGCCCGCTATTATTCATGGCGATAGCGCTATGCTTGACCAGGTAATATACAACCTTGCAGATAACGCCGTGAAATTCACAGATAATGGTGGAAAAATCATTGTTAATACGGCAAGTGATAAAAAATATGTTTACCTTGCCATTACAAATACAGGTAAAGGTATTCCTGAAAAAGACCTTGAAAAAGTATTTGACAGATTCTATAAGGTAGACCAATCACGAAGCACCGACACTAAAAGCACCGGCCTTGGTCTCTATCTCATAAGAAGTATACTAAGCCTTCATAACGGCACTATTACAGTAGAAAGTGAGCCTGGTTCATTCACCAGATTCACTGTGAAATTACCTAAATAAATTAATTTTCTTTTGCCCGACAAAAGAAACGGAGGACTAATACATGGACGATATTTTCAATCCAACACCATCTACAGAGCCTGAAAACCAGGCTACAACACCTGAGGAAACTAAAACAGAGCAGCCGTCTGTGAGCAGTCAGGCGTATCAGCCCGATACTCAACCTCAACAGGCAAGCTCCCCATATGGTGCACCGGTTTATAATCAGCCTTTAAACACAGGCTATAATGCACCATACAATGCAAATCCATATGGCGCACCGCCTTACCAACCAATGAATTCTGCCCCTCAACAAACCGCTACGCCGCCTTTTATTAATCCGGGTATATCTGTAACAAAGGCGCAGAAAAAAGAAAAAAATTGGGGTAAAATTATTTTCGTTGCCCTTATTTGTATCAGTATAATCTGTTCTTCAATTGCAATCGGTTTATCTACAAGAAAAGACAGTAAAAATCCACAGAAGCCATCAACAATTCTTGATGGTGAAAAACCAATAGAAGAAGGTGCTAAACCAAACACTCAAGATTCTCCTATATCATATTCTAAATATTCAGGTAAAGGCACAATGACTCCAGAGCAGATTTATGAAGCTGTTAAAGACGTAAATGTTGGTGTCCTTGTTTATTCAAAGAATCAAATGGTGGGCGAAGGATCCGGTATAATTGTGGGTCAGGATAAAAGCGGAAAATACACATATATTCTTACTGCTGCTCACGTGATTGATGATGCAAATGTTAATGTTCAAATTCAATTCAGCGATGAAACAGAAAAGGATGCTATAATCGTTGGCGTAGACACAAAAACAGATATTGGTGTTGTCAGAGTTGAAAAATCCGGACTTAAAGCTGCTACATTCGGTAATTCTGACAAACTCTCCGTTGGTCAGAAGGTTTTTGCAATCGGTAATCCCGGCGGTACAGAATTCTTCGGTTCATTTACAAGCGGTATGATCAGCGCTATTGATCGTCCTGTTCCATCTGCAAACAGTTCATACGACCTTCCTTGCATCCAGCACAATGCCGCTATTAACCCCGGTAACTCAGGTGGCGCTCTTGTTAATGAATATGGTCAGGTAATAGGTCTTAATTCCTCTAAAATTTCAAGCACAGAATATGAAGGAATGGGATTTGCTGTGCCGGCAGCAACAGTTCTTGAGGTTTATAACGAGTTAATTACTCATGGTTATGTTTCTAACAGACCTATGCTCGGCATTTCATATTTCCCTGTTTCAAGCGATTATTCCTATGCTACAGTTGCTTGGAGAAATAATCTTCCTTATGGCTCAATCGCTATTGCCGCAATAAACGAAAGCAGTGATATGGTTAACCACGGCATTAAAGTTGGTGATGTAATAACTGCTGTTAACGGCAAAAAGATGGATACTGTTGATGTTCTTCTTGAAGCAATTGAAAATGCAAATGTTGGAGATAAATTAACTTTAACAATATACAGACTTAACAGTAACGGAACCGTAAGCACCACATTCAACGCCAAGGTAACTCTTGTCGAAGATACCGGAAACAATAATGTGGTTATTGAAGAACCAACAGAAGAAGTAATTGACCCGTTCAGTTACTTTGAGGGCTTTGGATATTGATATTAAAACAAAAAATCAGTCAGTTAATAACTGACTGATTTTTTATTTTTCCCATCTATCTATTCTGCCGCGTTGCATTGCACCAACAATCTTTTCGGGCACATCGCCATACTGTTCAGATAAATCTTGAAGAAGAATCTTTATATCCTCTCTTTTGGTTTTCTCATTAGCAGGGCAACCGCTTTCTACAACAGGAAGTGAAAGCCTTTGGGCTGCTGCAGTAGCCTCGCGTTCTCTTACATATACAAGAGGACGGATCATTGTGATATCCTTTCTTGAAAGGTATGTTACAGGAGCGAAACACCCTACTCTGCTTTCAAGAAGAAGATTCATTATAAAAGTTTCAGCCGCATCATCAAGATGATGACCCAAAGCGATTTTATTGCATCCAAGTTCTTTTGCTGTATCGTGCAAAATACCTCTGCGCATTCTTGCGCACAATGCACAGGGATTTTCTTCCTTACGCACCTCAAAAATAATTTCATACAAATCTGTAGGTTTTACTACATACTCTATACCAAGTTCGTCGCACATTTTCTGTATGGCAGAAAAATCGCCATTTTTTTTATTAAAACGCATATCCACAGTAATTGCAACTATCTGAAACTCCTGAGTATAAAACCTTTTCAAATCACAGAGTGCGCGCAAAAGCAGAAGGGAATCCTTGCCACCTGATACACCAACGGCAATTTTATCACCATCGGCTATCATTTTATAATCATCCACTGCTGCTCTTACCTGACTTAAAACTCTTCTCATAATAATTATTCTTCATTATCAATCTGCGCATCTGCAGAACCATTCAATTTTTTCTTTTCTTCTTTTTCAAATGTTTTCTCATCGGGAACCTTGCGTAGTGTATATATAAATACCGCAACCGCTATTACAAGACAAATCACAAGCACAATAGCATAAACATTTCGCTTCTGCTCCTTTTCTTTGGCATTCGCCGCCAAATCAAGAAGAGGGTCATCTACTTCATCATACTCCAATATGTCTGTATAGCGATTATTAAAGTCAAGAGTTAAATCAGCCTCCGCATACACGGTAACAGCCATAGAAAAAAAGATTAATACAGATATGAGTAAAGAGAAAAATTTAGTTTTCATAACACACCCACTATTATAACTTAATAATTTATATATTTACAAAAAGAATTGATGATGCAAGAAGCATCTGTCCTGCAAAGTACGTAACAATGTTAAAAACCTTCAAAGGTCTGTTTTTCTTCTGACCACCAAACATAAGCACACCAATTGTAGCATCAGAAAGCAGGAAGAAAAGAGAACCAAAGAAAAGCACTAAAACCGCAGGCACACCATACGCGCCACCGTAAAGAGCATAATTAACACCTAAAGATGTTGCCTTAATAAACATTGTGCAAAGTATTACGGTATAAACGCACACTCCTATTTTCAAAACCTTCATTGAAAATTCAAGCTTGAAGCGTTTGAAAACATAAACAGAAACACTTAAAAGAACTATAATTGCAGCAACCTCAATAACATTGAAATGGTTATATCCCTCAAAGGT
>CAJGCL010000067.1 GCA_904501675.1 Clostridiaceae bacterium | reverse complement strand
GAAATACCTGCAACAGGAGCTTTAATCGGAACACCTGCAGCCATAAGTGCAAGAGTTGAACCGCAAACTGAACCCTGTGATGTTGAACCGTTTGAAGAAAGAACTTCTGATACAACACGGATTGTGTATGGGAACTCTTCCATTGAAGGAATAACAGGAAGAAGAGCTCTTTCAGCAAGAGCACCGTGGCCGATTTCACGTCTACCAGGGCCTCTTGATGGCTTTGTTTCACCAACTGAGTATGATGGGAAGTTGTAGTGGTGGATATATCTCTTTTCAACGTCTTCGTCAATACCATCAAGCATCTGAGCATCGCGAGCAGTACCAAGAGTTGTTATTGAAAGAACCTGAGTCTGACCACGGGTGAACATACCTGAACCGTGTACTCTTGAAAGAAGGTCAATTTCTGCGTTGAGAGGACGGATTTCGTCAATACCACGACCGTCTACGCGCTTGCCTTCGTCAAGAAGCCAACGGCGAACAACGAATTTCTGAAGCTTGTAAAGGCAATCTTCAATTTTATCTGCTTCCTCAGGGAATTTCTCATCGAATTCAGCATGAACGGCAGCGTAGATTGGAAGAAGTCTTTCGTCGCGGATTCTCTTGTCGTCTGTGTCAAGAGCAACCTTGATATCGTCAATAGCGAAAGCCTTAATTGCTTCGTAAAGCTCTTCGGATGGGTCATTTGACTCAAATGGAACCTTTTCTTTACCAATTTCAGCAACGATAGATTTGATAAATTCAACGATTTTCTTGTTCTCTTCGTGAGCGAACATAATACCGTCGAACATAACCTCGTTAGAAATTTCGTTAGCACCTGCTTCAATCATAGCAACGAGGCTGTCTGTAGAAGCAACTGTAACAGTCATTTCTGTTTTTGCTCTCTCTTCGAGAGTTGGGTTGATAACGTATTTACCCTCAACAAGACCAAGAGATACGCTTGATACAGGGCCGTCCCATGGAATATCGGAAATTGCGATAGCTGTTGAAACACCCCAGAGAGCTGCAATTTCAGGTGAGCAGTCAGGGTCAACAGACATAACTGTTGCAACAACAGAAACATCGTTTCTCATATCCTTAGGGAAGAGAGGACGGATAGGTCTGTCGATAACACGAGATGTGAGAACTGCTTTTTCAGAAGCCTTGCCTTCTCTTCTCTGGAAAGAGCCTGGGATTCTGCCTACTGCGTAAAGCTTTTCTTCGAAATCAACTGAGAGAGGGAAGAAATCTACACCCTCACGTGGCTTTGGAGCCATTGTAGCTGTACAAAGAACTTCTGTATCACCGTAACGAACGATACAAGAACCATTTGCAAGCTGAGCCATTTTACCGGTTTCAATAACGAGCTTTCTGCCGGCAACTTCTGTTTCAAAAGTTTTGAAATCCTTAAAAAACATAATTTTTACCTCTTTTTATTTTATTTCCGTTTCCTACTTTTTAGCAACAAAGAAAAACACAAAAAGCTTGCACTTTTCTTTATCGCTAAACAGGTAAGTTACGGATTTTTAACGTATTAAAAGTGTTTTAAAAAACGGCTAACGGGACAAACGGTAAGCCGTTTGTCCCGAAATGAGCAATTATTTACGAAGACCAAGACGTGCAACGATTGAACGGTAACGCTCAATGTCTGTCTTCTGAAGGTATGCAAGAAGGTTTCTTCTGTGACCTACCATTTTGAGAAGACCGCGACGAGAGTGGTGGTCCTTCATGTTGTTTTTAAGATGTGCATTAAGGTCGTTAATTCTTTTTGTAAGAACAGCGATCTGAACCTCTGGAGAACCTGTATCTCCTTCGTGTGTGGCATATTCTGCCATAATTGCCTGCTTTTCTGCCTGTGTCATTTTTTTCACCTCATTTTAATATTCCCAAATAACCCAGAAAGTAGGGTAGGTGAACACGCTCGATTGCGTTTACTCCATACTCCGAGTCATAAGGCTTGTGTATTATAGCATAAGTTTGCGGGTTTGTAAAGAAATTTTTGAAAATTATCGGGAACGTCAATAGTTCGGGGCAATACTTGACAAAATTTGGGGAATATGATAGTATATATAGCAATGAGGGAGTAATTCCGTACATAACACATTGTGCGCGACACCATCGTCAACACAGAGCTTTTGCTCTCGGTGTGTCCTAAGTAAATGAGACTCATACATGGTTACCGCCATGTGTGAGTTTTTGTGTTTTCGGGGTTTAACTAGCTAATAAACCTCCCTCACGGACTGCGCGCAGTCAAAAGAAAACAAAGGTAAAAAACTAAATATAAAAGGAGAATTATTATGGACAAAAAGAAAATCGTAAAAATCGTTATACTTGTAGTATGCGTTGCCCTTGTTGGTACAGTTCTTGCAACTTGTTTTACAGTTGTTAAAGCCGGCCACACAGGCGTTGTGCTTACATTCGGAGCAGTTGAGGAAAATGTTTTCGATGAAGGTCTTCATTTCAAAATTCCTCTTATTCAGAATGTTGTGCAGATGAACAACCGTACCCAGAAGATTGAAACAGATGGTACTGCATCATCAAAGGACTTGCAGATTATTTCATATGTTGTTGCAGTAAACTTCCATGTTAACGACGCATCATCTGCAACTCTTTACCAGAATGTTGGTACAGACTACGGCACAGTTATTATTGTACCCGCGATTCAGGAAAGTATTAAAGCTGTTACTGCTCAATTTACTGCAGAAGAGCTTATTACAAAGCGTCAGCTTGTTGGCGACCAGATTAAAGAGGCATTATCCGAGAAAATCGGTGAGTATGGTATTGTTGTTGAAATATTCAACATTGTGAACTTCGATTTCTCAGAGGAATTCAATGCCGCAGTTGAAGCAAAGCAGACTGCACAACAGAATGCCCTTAAGGCAGAGCAGGACCTTGCTCGTATTGAGGTTGAAGCAAAGCAGAAAATCACTCAGGCAGAGGCAGAAGCAAAGAGTATTCAGCTTATTCAGGATGCTCTCGAATCATCACCTGACTATGTTGACTACATAAAGTGGAGCAAGTGGGACGGTAAGCTTCCTTCTGTTATGGGCGATAGCGGAGTGCTTGTGGATGTAGGGGAAATCAACCCTGCACAATAATATAAAAAACCGATTCCTTATCATCCCTGTTCAGCTTTGCTGAATAGGGAGGGGATCCATCGTTTGCGATGGTGGTGGATAGTTCTCTTTATTTTTTCGGTTAGAGAGAACGATATATTACAAGAAAGAAAAAGCCTTCCGCCAAAAGCGGAAGGCTTTTTGAAAAATCAAGAGGAGAAAAATTATGACTCACGTTGATTTGTTGAATTTTATTATTGATGTTCAGAATATCCCTAAAAATGAGCTTGCCGAGCTTATTGGTGTACCACAGAAAAAGATGGACGCTGTTCTCGGTGGTGCGAAGCCACTTAAGAAAAAGTGGCTGAAAAACTTATCTCTTTTTACAGGTATACCTGAGCAGGCAATTTTAGCAGGGGAATTTAATCTTCAATATTCTGTCGAAAAACAAGAATCACAGGTAGAGGGAGAGCAACCACCTATTGCACCTGAACAAACACCTGAAATGGTGGAAGCTTTGAAGGACTATAACTATGAGAGATTAACTGCATTTTGTAAAAAAAGGTATAAAAACAGGTATGATGATATTCTTTTGTCAAATTTTTCAGGAATCTCCGATACGATTATAGGCCTGATTATTATAATTTGTTGTTCAGCTCTTATTTTTATGCAGTCCCCAATGACAAATATTTTCGCGCTTGCCTTTATTGGTGTTATTCCGGTTTTACTTACTGTTTGTGCAACGGGTCTTTTTAAAATTTCAAAATCAGGAAATATATCGGAGGAGAAAAATTTTAAAATATTGTCTTCCTTTATATTTGTTGGAGAAATAATTTTTTTCATAGCAACTGCCTATTTTAAATTTGTTCCTTGGTGGGCAATGGGAATAGGTTTTGCTTCTATTCTCCACCCTATATATAATGTGTTTTTTGTTGGACTAAAGAAACAAACAAGCAAGGGCTTCATAGTTTTTGGGGCAGCTGTTTCATTGCTGCTTATGGGTGCTTTTTCATTTACCATTTTAACGGGAAATCTCTTTGAAAAAGCAGAAGAATTTTCTAAGTTTCTGCCATATATGTTGATATACTATTCTTCTTGGATATGTTTATCTATGGCGCAGTACTGTGTGTACCTTTACTGTGTATATTTCAAAAAAGTCAATAATGCCTCAAAGTATTTTCAGCCTCTTCCTGAAAAACCTGTATTTAAAAAGCACTATATACGTAATAAAATAATTGCTCTTGTGCTTGCAACAGTAATTTTTATATTCGGGACCTATACCTTATCTTGTGCAATTATACACATGAATGTAAAGTCTGTAACAGATTCAGAAGATAACCCAATGCCGAAATATTCGGATTATAATAAATCTGATATAACTTTTACAGCCGAAGATGATGTGGTTACTATAGATAACGAGTATTATACAATTAAAATTCCTGCAGATATGAAGAAAAACAAAGAAATAGTAACTTCGGATTCATATAATTCTGAGAGTAAGAATTGCTTTGTAATGATGTATGATAATGGTAATATTTACGGTGAATCTCTGCAGAAATTATTTGATAATGAGGAAACAGATGAAAGAGCGAAAAAAGCTATGGGTAAGCTTAAGCAGGAATTAATTGATACTTATGGTTTTTATCCTCAGTCTTGTTATGAGTTAAAAAAGATAATAAGGGATATTAATGAGAACGGAGTCAGCTTTTGGAATAGAAAGCAGGGAGCTGCCGTTTTACCAATTATTATTTTTGACGCAGTTCCGTCTTTTGGCGATGAAGTAATATTCTATGAGGATTCTGAAAAGGAAATGGTTTTATGCGTTCATATAGCAGAATTCGAAGATGGAAGGAAATCATTTATTTGTCAGGTAGAAGGAAATAAAAAGGGCGAATATGAAAAAACCATAGAATTGTCTATTATGATAAGAAATGATTACGCAGACGAAGAACTCGCATACAAAATCATCAACAGTATTGAAATGAAGTAAAGCTACCGCCAGCATATAAAAAACAAAAAGCCTCTCCGTTTTTCGGAGAGGCTTAATTTATGCTTTTATTCTGCAGGTGTAGCTTCTGCGATTTTGTTAAGGTCATTCTGTATCATGCAAAGTGAAACGATACCAAGACCAAGGAAACCGATGATAAGGTAAATGATTGAATTATCCTTATGCTCAATTCCTTTTTCTGCGCAACCCTCAGCAAATTTTTTCTCTGTAAGGAAGAGACCAACAGGGCCAAGGAAAAGGCTAAGCACGATTTCAAGAACTGCGCTGTCATTAGCATCCTTAACAGAAACTGCATCCTTTACAAGCATAACAATCCAATAAATACCGTAGATACCGCAAGTAACGATTGTGAGAAGGATAGATGTTACAATATTTCTCTGTTTAATATTCATAATTAAACCCCCTTTAATAATAGAAGAAACATCTTCTTACTGAAAATGTAGCATATTATATAAAATTTGTCAATAAATGTAGAAAAAACTGTTCAAAGTTGTTGATAAATGTGGTTTCTGGCTATATAATTGGTGTGGTGATTAAAATGAAAATCTTTAGCTATAAAGAAAAACCTATTGAAGTGCACGGTGTACCTTTTTTTGAGGAAAGGGGTATACTTGAAAGGCTTCCCGAGGGTGTGCGTAAGGCAGTACCGTCTCTTGATGGCCTTGGCAGACGGTGCCCCGGTGCCAGAATATGTTTTCGCACAAATTCACCAAAAATACACTTAGAAATGATCTTTAAAACGCTTAGCTGGGATATTGGTATGTCTATTTATGCTTGCCAATCCGCAAACGTTATGATAGGTGATAGGCGGAATGCTCGTTTTGCAGGACTTCTCCACGCTGACGACTACGAAACAATGGTCTGCCACAGAGAATTTGAAAAAAGCTCCGAAATGGAAGACGTTACAATCTGGCTTCCCCGTAATGAAGAAATTTCTGATTTTAAAATTTCCATTGAAGATGACGCTGTTATTGAAGCGCCAACACCATATAAATATCCGCCAATGCTTTATTACGGCTCCTCAATTACCGAGGGCGGATGCTGTTGCAGAGTAACTAATGCATATAACGCTATAATTTCACAGCACCTTGATATTGACTACTATAATTTTGGTTTTTCAGGTGGTGCAAAGGGTGAGCTTGAAATAGCAGATTACTTAAACACTATTCCAATGAGCATTTTTGTGTATGATTACGACCACAATGCACCATCTGCGGAGCATCTCGAAAAAACTCACGAAGCCTTTTTTAAGAGAATCCGTGAGAAAAACCCTGATTTACCTGTAGTTATACTTACAAAGCCTGATTTCGACTACGACCCTGAGGGAGCAGAGCGTCGCAAGGTTATTTACAGAACATACGAAAATGCTGTAAATTCAGGGGATAAAAATGTTTATTTCATTGATGGCGAAACTTTTTTCACCGAAACCGACCGCCATTTTTGCACAATAGACTGTTGCCATCCCAATGACCTGGGATTTTATCGTATGGCAGAAAAAATCGAACCTGTTATAAGACAAATCTTGGGCGAATAACATGTTTTGCCTTATAAAAACAGAAGTAAATGGGCGAAGAGATAAAATGAAAAGTGCAAAATGTCGGATGCCAAGGGTTTTACGTAAATTAAAATAGAACAATCGTAGGGAACGGGCACTGACCGTTCCGCAAGATTATGATAAAACATATCTGCTGTGAAATAATAAAGAATAAATTTTTTACGGCATGGCTAGTATCCGTGGCGTACAGTTTGGCGGAAAAAGGGCAAGAATTAGATGTCGGATGCCAGAGGGTGTCGTGCTTATTTGCACACCAAAAATATTTTCAAAAACAAAACGCAATCTGTTTGTTCAGGTTGCGTTTTTTGTTAATGAAATAATTGAAAATTTTATGAAGCATGCTATACTATATATATAAGACACAACTATCCTTCAGGAGTTGATAAAATGGTTTCAGAAATGTTGGCGCAAAGGAATTTGCCGCCGCTTAAATCACGAGAAGAAATGTTAAAAATTCTTCTTCAGGAAGAATACGGCAATATGCCACCGCTCCCTGAAAGCATAGAGTTTGACACAGAAGAAGGTGTTATTCCGAATTTCTGCGCTGGCAAGGCGTATTGCTGCAGAGTTACAGTAAAATGCGTTGTAATGGGCAAGGAATTTTCATTCCCATTTCTTGCAACCTTTCCTGCGGATGACGAGAAGCACCCATTCTTTATACATATGAATTTCCGTCCTGATAATCCCGACAGATATATGCCAACGGAAGAGCTTATAGATAATGGCTTTGCAGTTTTATCTGCATATTATGAGGATGTTACGAGTGACGACGGAGATTTTACAAACGGTCTTGCAGGTATTCTTTTCCCTGATGGAAAAAGAGGTGCTCAGGACAGTGGTAAAATTGCAATGTGGGCGTGGGCGAACCAACGTATTATGGATTACGCTCAGCTTATGGAAGACAAGCTTGACTTATCACGCTCTTGTGTATGCGGTCATTCAAGGCTGGGTAAAACAGCGCTTTTGACTGCAACTACAGACGAACGCTTTAAGTTTGTTTATTCAAACGATGCAGGCTGTTCAGGCGATGCTCTTGCACGAGGAACAGACGGTGAGCAGATAAAAGATATTTGCAAAAACTTTCCGTTCTGGTTCTGTGAGAATTATAAAAAGTATGCCGGGAACGAAGATGATATGCCTTTTGATCAGCATTACCTTTTAGCATCAATTGCACCGCGCTTCGCAATGGTAGGCAGTGCTTCTGAGGATTGGTGGGCAGACCCGAAATCACAGTATCTTTCCTGCGTCGCAGCAGGTGAAGCCTTTGAAAACGGCTTCAAGCATGAAAACAGATTACCGCAGATTGGTGATTGCTTTATACAAGGTGATTTAGCTTTCCATATGCGAAAAGGTCTTCATTATTACAGCCGTGAGGATTGGCTAAGAAGTATAGAGTTTATAAACAGTAAATCATGACGAATTTACGAGTGTTTTTAACAAAAAACAAGTAAAAAAAACTATCCCAAAATCTAATTCGATCTAAGGAGAATTGAGATGCCTAAAAAAATTCATCTTGTATGTAATGCTCATCTTGACCCCATATGGCAATGGGAATGGGAGGAGGGTGCAGCATCTGCACTTTCAACCTTTAAATCCGCCTCAGATTTGTGTGATGAATTTGACTACATCTTTTGTCACAACGAGGTTACACTTTATAAATATATTGAGGAGTATGCACCTGAGCTGTTTGAAGATATCAAGCGGCATGTCAAAGAGGGTAAGTGGAAAATAATTGGTGGTTGGTATCTTCAGCCCGATTGTAATATGCCTTGTGGCGAAAGCTTTGTCCGTCAGATTCAATTCGGTAAAAACTATTTCCACGACAAATTTGGTGTTGAACCGAAAAGTGCATACAATGTGGATGCCTTCGGCCACACAGCAGGTCTTGTGCAGATAATGAAAAAGTGCGGTCAGGATAATTGTGTGATTGTACGCAAGGGCGATGACCCTGTGCCTGACAGACATCTTATTTGGGAAGGTCTTGACGGTAGTCGCATTAAGCTCGCTGCACTTCGCGGATATAACTCAGGTCTTGGTAAGGCTGTGGAAAAAATAAACAGACTTACCGAAGAGGCGGAGCATGATATTGAGTGCATTATGTGGGGCGTAGGAAATCACGGCGGTGGCCCTTCTCGTAAGGATTTAAGTGACATTAAAAAGCTTATTGATGAAAGTGAAATTGAAATATGTCACTCTACACCCGATGCGTTTTTTGATGAAATTGAACCTGAGCACATTCATAAAAACTCCTTCACAATAAGTATGCCGGGTTGCTATACAAGTGTTTCAAAAATCAAGCAAGCTCACGCTGATTTTGAAGATAATCTGTATATGACAGAAAAAATGTGCTCTGTTGCAGCCCTAAAAGGACTTATTGAATATCCTGAGAAGGAGCTTAATGAAGCAACAGAGGATTTGCTCACAGCAGAGTTTCACGATGTTTTGCCCGGCTCAAGCATAAAAGTGGGTGAAGAAAACGGCTTAATGATTCTTT
Organism: Clostridiaceae bacterium; assembly: GCA_904501675.1. Lineage (GTDB taxonomy): Bacteria > Bacillota > Clostridia > Oscillospirales > Acutalibacteraceae > DTU089. The sequence goes on along the minus strand of CAJGCL010000067.1, from coordinate 1,670 downwards.
CTCACGGCAAAAATATTCTTAATAAGCTTCGCGCAAAAGCATACTTTGCTCTTACTTCAGAGGAGCCAAAGGCAAAAGAGGGCGAATATCCGTTCCTTGTTTTCAACCCTAATCCGTATGAGTGGGAAACAGAGGTGGAGTGCGAGTTTATGCTGGCTGACCAGAATTGGAGTGATGATATTGTTTCATCCTTCAGGGTTACGGATAGCGAGGGCAATGAAATTCCTGCTCAGTTTATTAAGGAAACAAGCCACCTTAATCTTGATTGGAGAAAGCGCTTGGTTTTCAAGGCAAGGCTTGCTCCTATGGCAATTTCCCGCTTCTCTGTATATGTGGAATTTATTGATAAAAAGGAACAATTAAAGAAAAAACACAACGGCAACATTGTGTTTAGAAATGATAATACATATGTTGAAATAAATTGCAAAACAGGTCTTCTTTCATCATACAAGGTAGACGGCAGGGAATATATTAAAGATGAAGCTTTTTACCTTTGCCAGTATGATGATAATGCTGACCCTTGGGCAATGGCGGATTCACAGCTGACCGCTCTCGGCACAAACCCCGAAAGATTTTCTCTTATGCAAAAGCCTGACGGTGTTTTTTCAGGTATGGAAAGTATTCAGGTTATTGAGGATGGTGAACTCAGACTTTGTGTAGAAGCATTTTTCAAGCTTCACAACTCAAGAGCGAGAGTGGAATATATTATTCACAAGGTGTCAGGTGAGCTTGATGTTAATGTGGATTTATTTGCCGGAGAAATAAATAAAATGTATCGCCTTGCAGTTCCGGTTTCTCTCAGCGGTGAGTACAGAGGTCAGACTGCCTTTGGTACACAGCCCCTTTATATGAATGGCAGAGAATGTGTTGCTCAGCGCTTTGTGTATGTGAAAGGTGATGAGAAATGTCTTGCTCTATTTAACAAAGGCACCTACGGTTCAAAATTCCTTGATGGAACAATGGAAATGTCTCTTTTGAGAACTGCTACATATTGCGCTCATCCGATATGCGACAGACCTCTTATCCCTCTTGATAGATACACACAAAAAATCGATTTAGAGGAAAGAAATTTCAGCTTCCGTCTTTGTGTTGCAGATGAAAATGAGCTTGAAAGACTTTCGCAGGAGTTTACAACACCTGCATATGCCTGCAATGTTTTCCCCATTGAGAGAAAAACGCAAGCTAAGAGCCTTGGTGTTTCAATAAGCAACAAAAACATTTCTCTCACAACATTTAAAAAGATGGTGGGTGATGAAAGCTTTGTCTTAAGATTTCTCAATAACTCACCCAAAAAAGAAAAAACAGAATTCACCCTGAATTCTGCAAAAATATCTCTTAGCTTCGGTGCATTTGAAGCAAAGACTGTTATATATAATGAAAACGGAATGCAAGAGATTAACGAAATGAAGATATAAATCAACAAAAAAGTAACCCTTAACTGATTTTCACTCACTCAGTTAAGGGTTACTTTTCTATTTTAATATCTAACATCTTTTTATTTACCTCTCTTTCGTTATTTAAGCTGAAGCACTTTCTTTTCTACGAATCTGATATGGTTTTTATTTAGGAGGCTTTCCTATCAATTTCTTTATTTAAAGCTTTTCAGCCTTGGTTCTTTTTACCCTTGAACCTTAGGTCTTTACCGGAACATTGGTGTTCACCCATCCTTT
>CAJGCL010000066.1 GCA_904501675.1 Clostridiaceae bacterium | reverse complement strand
GGAGAAAAATGATATTAACGAATTTGAAAAGGAAGTTTTTTATGAGATTGAGTAGAAGACGTGCTATAAGGATAATCAGTTTTTTATCTGCAATAGTGATTACATTGGGAATCTGGGCAGGAGTGAGTACATTTAACCTTGCTGTTGCCGAAAGAGAATTAAAAAGAAGTAATGAGCGTGCGCTTACTCAGCTTGGCACATATCTTGACGATATTAATCTGAATTTGCAGAAATGTATGTATTCTCAGAGCAAAGAAATGCTTTCTGATGTTTCTTCAAAATTGTGGCGTTCAAGCGCTTCTGCCAAAGAAAATTTATCAGAAATAACAGATGGCAATACTCAGGTTTCGGGCGTTTATAAATTTCTTTCTCAGGTGGGAGAATATACGCTTTCTTTAAATGAACAGCTTGCAAGCGGGAAGCAGCTTTCAAAGGAAGATTCGGATAACCTGAACGCGTTGCTTAATTATTCAAAAGAGCTTTCTGACGGCGTTAATTACCTTATTTCTCAAGAGGAAAACGGACTTCTTGATTTTGAGGAAATAAAATCGACTCTTCAGAATGAAGGCAGAGCATCAGTTTACCTTGGCGATGAGCTTAACGATGCAAATCAGTCTCTTGAAGATTACCCAACACTTATATACGACGGACCTTTTTCAGACCATATAAATAATAAAAAATCAGCGTTAACAGAAAATGCAGAGATTGTTTCTCAGGAAAAGGCTAAAGAAAAAGCAGCAGCTTTTATTGGCGTACAAACAGAAAGCTTGCAATTTCTTTCCAAAACTGAAAATAATCTTAGCACATACACCTTTTACAATGGAGACTACACCGTAAGCGTAACTCAAAAAGGCGGACTTGTTTGCTATATGCTTACAAGTATGTATGCTTCAGAAATAAAGCTTTCTCAAAAAGAGGCTGTAAAGAAGGCTACGGAATTTTTAAATGAAAAAGGTTACACTAAGGTTAAGGAAAGCTATTATTCAACAAGCGACGGAATCTGCACTGTGAATTTTGCTTATTATGATAAGGGCATAACTTACTATACAGACCTTATTAAAGTAAGCGTTGCTCTTGATGACGGAAAAATTACCGCGTTTGATGCAACAGGCTACATTATGAATCATGTAAACAGGTCGTTGCCCGATGGTATTAAATATACAATTGACCAGGGTAAAGAGCTTCTCAAAAATGATTTAAAATTAATCTCGTCAAAAAAAGTGTTTATTCCTACAGAGTGGGAAACAGAGGTTTATGCTTATGAATACCACTGCAAAGCTTCTGACGGAAACGAAATTTTAGTTTATATTGACCCGACAACAGGCGAGGAAGCTCAAATCCTTATTTTGTTGTATACCGATGGCGGTGTGCTTACAAAATAATGAATTTTTAAAGCTTTTAAGGGAATAATTATAGCGGAGAATACTCCGGAAAGGTTGTGAAATTATGAAAAAGCTTATAACAATTTTATCAGCAATTGTTCTTGTAGGTTGCATAGCTGTTCTTTTCTATGGTTGCGGAGAAAAGGATGAAAATATTACTACTACAGTCCCTACAACAAGAGAAAATCTTACAACAACGCTTCCAGATACAACAAGAAATGCTGGTATGGTTACAGATGAATCTACACCGGGAGATAACGGTGTTATAGGTGATATTGTTACCGATGTTTCAGAGGGTCTCTCTGATATGGTAACAGATGTTTCTGAAGATATGAGAAGCATGCGATAACGAAAAAAGAGATGTCGTAAGACATCTCTTTTTTGTCATTATTTAATTGTTACAGTCTGTTTTGTAAGCTCTGTACCATCAGCAGCTAAAACAGAGAAATCAACAGTGTATCCCGTAATGTTTGTTCTTGGATACATAAGTGTGTAAGTATTGTCAGTCTCTGTGAAGGTAACAGTTTTTCTTTCTGTGTAGCCTACTGAAGTAGTGAATTTTATAGTAAGCTTTTTGCCGTAAAGCTGGGCATCTTCTACTGTTATATGGTAGTAAATAGGCTTTGACTTATCTGCCTCTGTAAGGTTTTCGACAGCTTCTGTTTCGCTGTAGTTGAGGCAAGCAACAATACCGTTTTCAGGAGCCGCTGTACCAAGAAGCTTTCTTCTTAAAACTACGCTATCTTCATATCTTGCTTCAATAAGGTCGTCAAGATATGCAAGGGTAGTCTGGTTATCAGTTGAAAGATTTTCGCTTACATATTTATACTTTGCTTCAAGAATTTTTGTTTTGCTTTCGGAGTAGGTGCCTAAAGCTTCAAAAATCTTAATTGCATCTGCGTATTTTTTCTCGGCTATAAGTGATATACCTTTCTGATAATCACATTCAAGAACCTTATCTTTACTGTCAGCGTAGTCCTTTACAGATTCGAAAAGCGCTTTAGCATCGTCGAATTTTCCGTCGTCAAGGGCTTTTAATGCTATATTATATGTGCAGGAAGAAACCTTTGCCATAGAGTCTTCGTAAGTTTTGAGCTCTGCATAAATTTCTTTAGCTGCTTCATAGTTTTCTGCTTCTTCAAGAAGAGCAGCATGGCTATATTTTGCGGCTTTGAATTTCTCTTCGGCATCTTCGAAATCACCAAGCTCTGCATAAACCTCTGCAGCAAGGTCATATTTCTTATCTGCCATAAGCTGTTCAGCTTCTTTGTAGTTGTTTTCGTTTATTATTTTAGGAAGAACGGTTACACAGATAACAGCAATGATACCTGCAATAATAAGGAAGATGGCAACAAAAGGAGCATAGCTTTTCTTTCTCTTAACAACCTTAGCCATTTCCTCTTCGGGTGCTTTTACCTGTTCGTCAGGAATTGTTTCAACTACTTCAATAGAAGGAGTAGTTTCTTCAATATTAACCTCTTCTACTACAACTTCTGCAGTGTCGTCTTCGGTAGCTTCTTCGGATTCGGAAACCTGAACTGCGTTTTCGGTTTCTTCACAAACATCTTCTGTGGCTTCAACTTCTACCGTAACTTCTTCTGCTACAGGGATTTCAATAACAGAATCTTCTTCTGAAGTTGCCTCTTCTGTAGATTCAACATCCTCAGCTTCGATCTCTTCTGCAACTTCTGCATCAGGTTCAGCAGCTTTTTCGATTTCGTTTTCTGTTGAACTGATATCTTCAAATTCTGCAGGTGCTTCCACATCTTCTGCAATTTTTTCATCAGATGTGGAGGAAACATCTTCTAGACTTTCTTCTTCTGCTGCTTCTTCCGCGACAACATGAGCTAAAATAACAACAGTTTCTGTCTGTGTTTCGAAATCTTCGTCGTTATCCTTAAGGCTTTCCTGGAAGAAATCATAACCTGCAGATTTAAGCTTATCACCAATAGCTGCAGTGCCTTTTATGGTGTTATATTGACCTTCTTCAAGGAGTTTTGAAAGAGTTGTGAACTTTTCGGCACTTGCCATAAGGAAATCGTATTTCTGCCTGTTCTTTTTAAAGAACATGACTATACAACGATAGTATATTTCAAGGTTTTTAATATCGGTGGAAAGAATGCCTGTAAATACTGTATGGGACGCTACGTTTTCTGTGATTTTCTCAAACTTAAGATCGCCGACCTGTGCTGCTAATTCAGGCTCAACGAGGAAGCAATCCGAAAATTTAACACTTATTTTTGCAGACGCGGTATCGTTATAATCATTAACAAGAGCGTTAAGGCGGATTCTGAATGCTTTTGCCTCATTCTGAAGATTAATAATAGTAGAAACTTCTTTTTTAATTTTTTCAGCGTCTGCATCAACAAAAAGATGAATGTGGCTCTGAGCAACCGCTTTTTCCAGCTTCTCTGTTTCGTCGTTTGCAATGGCTAAAAACTCAGGGAAAATTTCTTCAGGCATCTCTTTGAGTGCGTCGAAAAGCTTTTCATAAGTATCTGCTAAGGAAAGCGTATCTTCATCGTAGCAGAAGCCGTCACAAAGAGCTTTATAAAAAATAGCTTTTGCATCTGCGCCATTTTTTACAATGTATTTCATAAGGCAATCGTTTGCCTTATCGTAATCGCATTCGTTATAGTACTGGGCACCTAAAATAAGGTTTTCTTCATCTGCAGAAAAAACTGCATTACAAGACGGACAAACAAGAGAACCGTCTTTGTTATCAACATATGAATTTTTACATTCAGGGCAAATAATTCTAACCATATTTTCCACCTTTAAAATATTTTTGTGTGAATTTTGTCCATACACTATGTATCATAACATAAATTGACTGCTTTTTTCAATATTTTATTAGAAAAAAGCAGTCAATATATTGTGTTTTTGTTAAGTTTTTCTCTTTCTTATCCACAATTCACAGATATTTACACCATCTGTAGGCTCGCTTATGGTAAGTTCTAAAGCACCATTTATGAAAACAGATCTATCTAAGATGTAGCTTGCGCTAACAAAGTCATCTGCAAGAATAGCTTTGTCCAAAAGCTCGTCCTGCACACCGCCAAATTGAGCACCCTCATAAACAACCTTGCTGTTGGCGGTTATTTTATGTTTAGTTATTTTTTCGCTACGCTTGTTTTTATAAACTACTGTCAAAACGTAATCGGTATCTGGCTTGAAACCACCAAAACGGGCATTAAATGAAAAGTGATCGTAAACTTTTGTCATAGACATAGGCAACGGATTTTCTTTTGTATATGGTCTGTCGCCCTGAATCTCCATATAAAATTCGCCATTCTGAGAGATACCTAAGGTATTAAGGTTGTGGAGAGCAACAGAATAGTAGATTTCGTCTGATTCAGTTTTATTTCTGTTAAGAAGAAGCTTCAAAAACTCTTGTTGCTCGTTATCTTTTAGAGTAGAAGCATATGAGAGCTTTGACAAAAGGAAAGCTCTGTCAGAAACGTTGTTGTCTATGGTATCAAGAGTTGCGCCGCGCTCCCAACCATCTGTATGGTAGTGCTCAACATCGAGCTGAATTCCTATAAGATTGAAGAGCTTTTCTGCAAGAGTATCCAGCTCTGCGCGTAGGGAAATATAATCATTTGAAAATGATGCGTTCAGTATATCTATAGCATCAGAAATACTGTTGCTCCTTGCAAAATCAATTGCTTTTTTGCAAAGTTTATTTTCAAAAATACGGCGCATTTTAACTAATTTATCGCAACAACCTCTGAAGTAAATCAGAAGAAATCTCCAGTTTTCGTAAAGTTCTTTGTGATTCTCGATTAGCGCGCAAAGGTTGTTATATACTACGTCAATACAAGGATTTTCAACAGGGTCGCCCTGCCAGCTTTTTTCAAGAAGGAAGATAATATCAGCAATTTCTTCTTCATCAATTCCCGGCATAAAGAATCTAGAATAATCTAAAAGAATTTCGCGTAAATCGGCATCCTTATCCCATTCAAGAGCACTCCAGACAGCTTTGTTTAAGTCGTCATGAACACCCTCAGAGTAGCTTACACCACCTATTGTGTATGGTGAAAAAATGCGGTTAAGCGTGCGGAATTCGGTGGGTCTTGGGTTAACGCTTTCTCTTGAAAGTGTGTTACAAAAAGCAAAATGCCAATCGTCCTGTTGGAAGTTTACAGGGTACTCACAACGAAGATTGTGAGTGATGTCAGGATAAAAGCGCATAGGATATTCTGAAGGCACTTTTTCCCTCAATTGGTGCATAGGGTATGCGTGGTTAGGACCCATAATTACAGCATCAATTTCTTCGGGCTTTTTTGAAATTTCGTTTATAAAAATTTCAGGCCAGTCTTTATGACAATGTGGAGCCTGAGCAGAAATATGCATTTGACCATTTGGGTGATGTTTCTTGTATACTTTTGAGATTTTTTTGCAGCGTTCCATAAAATCATCCGCTTGCAAAGAGCCCGGATCTCCGCCGGGAATGAAGAGGTAATCAAGCCTTTTCATTGCAGAGTAAAGCAGGTCTCTTTCTTTAAGAGCTTGTTCTTCCTCTTCGTTATCTTCGTTAGCGTGCCAGAGGGAAACGTCGATATCTACTTTATCAGCTAATTTTGAAGCCTCGGTAAGGAATTCTTCTTGCTCGTATCTCATAAGGCAATTCCTGAATTCTCCGCTACCTTTAGAACCGTTGTGCTCAATTATGTTTGTTCCGAAAGCCATCATATCAAGCTGATAGCGGAAAAACTGGTTGTAATCCCATGCGTCATAAGTATTAGGAGTTGTGCGGTAACCTGTCTGGTGGCCGCGTAATTTTTTTTGAGGAGCATGGAAACCTTTTATATTTTGAGTAAGACAGATTTCACCATCTTTAAAGGTGGTTTTTCTTAAAAACAGGGAGTAACCAAAAATAAGACCACGTATAGTTTTTGCAGTAATAACAAAACCATTTTCTGTTTCGTTTATTATAAAAATATCCTTGTTTTCAATGGTGTCATCTATTGAGAAAACAAAGTGAGCTTTTTCAGCTGCGTCGCATAAAACAGGTATAACACCTGTTCTTTTTGACCATTCCTCTGAAAAAAGCATGGCACATTGTTTTTCCGTCTCTGTTTCAGCGTAAAAACATATATTTACAGGAAAATTCTTCATGAAGACACCTCCGTATGAAAATATATTAACATAACAGAAAATTTTCTTCAATAAGATTATTTTTCTTTGTGTATACTTGAAATTTTTATGTGTAGTGATAAAATAATATTCAATTAATATATTTAGGAGCTTTTTTATGAATTTACATACAGTGAAATGGTTTACAAAGTTTTTCACATCGCTTATCGAAAGAAACAAAAAACTTAATGAAATTCGCCAGTTAAAAAAAACAATGTCATGGCAGGAATACAGGCCGATTGTTGATAAAGAAATAAAAGATTGGCTTCGTCCGCTTATTGATATGGCAGGAGTCGATTTCGTCGTAACGGGTCAGGATAAAATTCCTGTTGATGAGCCTGTTATTTTCACTCCAAACCATGCAGGTGCGTTCGATATACCTGCAATTGTGCTTACTGCACCGATTTCTCCGTTTTTTATGGCGAAAAAAGAGCTTAGTCAGATTCCTGTTCTGAAAGCGTGGTTAGATGCAGTTGACTGCGTTTCCGTTGACAGAGCCAATAAGCAGAGCGCTCATTCTTCTCTTCAGCAGGCAATTGCGGCTGTTAAAGAAGGAAGAAGTCTTGTTATCTTTCCTGAAGGAACACGTTCAAAAACAGGTGAGCTTGGTGAATTCAGAGGTGGTGCAATGAAAATTGCTATGGAAACAGGTGCAAAGGTTGTGCCTGTGCTTATAGAAGGAACAAGAGCAAGGCTGGAAGAAACAGGTAATGTTACATCAGGTACAGTTTATGTTACATACCTTGATCCAATTGAAACAAAAAGTCTTACCAAGGAAGACTTCTTCCGGATGCCTGCTCAGATAAGAGCTCTTCTCTTAAATGAACGAGCTAAAATGAGCCAAAAATCCAAGACGGATATAGTTGAATAAATCGTAACAAAATAAAGCAGATGTTTGTAAGATATTACAAGCATCTGCTTTTATATATATTATTGTATGTTAAATGGCTACAAAAAAGCATAAAGGGGTTGACAAATGATAACAAACTGTAGTATACTACCCGAAGTTGTTACAAATTGTAATATTTATGGAGGAAGTTATGACAAAACGATTACTGTCTTCAGTTTTGGCAATTGTTCTTACATTAAGTATACTACCTGGCTTATCAACAAAGGCGGATGCCGCTAAAATAAATGCTTTTTATGATCGCAAAAAATCTCTTGCTTATGCAGATGCACACTGGAACGATGGCAAAGGTCTTTGCGCAGAGTTTGTTTCAGATTGTCTTAAAGCAGGCGGACTTACTGAGTCGTATCGTACAAGAGTATGTACTCTTTACGATGCTCTTCTTTCAAATAACTATGGTAGATCATACAAGCTTAAGATTTTTGACGATTCAATTTTAGAATCTCAGAATAAGGGGAAAATTAAAGCAGGCGACCCGATATTCTACTACTGCAACAGATGTAAAGAGTTTACGCATGTTTCTCTTTGTAATGGTTTTAATTCAGCAGGCTTTGCTATTGAATATTCTCACAATAATCCTCACAATGGTTACAAGAGAACATACACATATCGTCATTGCGGTGCTTATGATTGGACTCTTTATTCCATCAGCATGTACGACAAGGCAACTGTTTTCGGAAAGAAAACGAATATTGATGCCCCAAAGATTATAAACACAATTAACGTTGTTGACGGCATATACTTCAGGTGGAATGATGTTAGTGATGCCACATACTACAGAGTTTACAGAAAAACAGATGACTCAAATTGGTCTTTCTTAGGCAATGTTACTGCTCCTGTATATACAGATAACACAGCTAAAAACGGCGTTGAATATACTTATACTGTAAGAGCTTGCAAGGGAAGCACATTCAGCCAGTATTATCCCGGCGTTACTGCTACTTACTTAAATACAGTAAACTTTACATCTGCAGAAAATGTAAACAATTCGATTGTTGTTAAGTGGAAAGCAAATCCTCTTGCTGACGGATATTATATTTATCGTCAGGTAAACAACGGTAACTGGTACAGAATTGCAGATATTAAAAACGGCAAAACAACAAGTTATGTAGATAACAATGTTGTAAGCGGTAATAATTACAGATACAGAATCCGTTGCTTCAATGGTGGTATTATCAGCTCGTATGAGGTTGGCGGAATCGGTGTAAAATGCCTTACAGCTCCTGTAATTACAGTTGCTAACGATAACAATGGCATTAAGGTTAACTGGAAAATGGTTGCAGGCGCTGACAGCTATAGAGTTTACAGACGTGGTGCAGGTGAAAGATATTGGACATATCTTTGCACAACATCAGATAACTTCTATTTGGACGAAAACGTAAAAAGCGGCTCATATTACAGATACACAGTAAGATCTGCTTCAGGAAATGTTTTCGGTTCATATGATTCAAATGGTTTAGTTTTAAGATGTGTCGGTACACCTGATATGGAAGGTGTACAGTATACAAAGGATGGCGTAAAGCTTAGCTGGAGCCCGATTAATGGTGCAATGGGATATTACGTATACCATAAAACACCGGATGCAAAGTATTGGCGCAGAATAGCTGTTCTTAATGATGCTACAAGCTTTGTTGATAAAGAACCAGCTGCAAATTCAACGTATCTTTACACAGTTAAAGCATTTTATGGCTACACAATGAGCTCATACTATCAGGATGGTCTTAAGTGTGTTTGTGATGAAGGCTTAGGTGTTCAGAAGCTTCCTGAAAAGGCTCCTGAGGTTCCTGTAGAGCCATCAACAGAGGGAGCGACAGAAAACGTATCATCAACAGCAATTCTTCTTACAAGTGCTGTTTCAGACGTACAGAGCGCTGCTCGTGCACAGAGAGCACTTCCATCAGACGCTATTGCTACAATGCAGGCTCCGTAATAAAAAGTAAAAATAAAAAATCTCTTACCGATTGGTAAGAGATTTTTTTGTTGTATAAATTATCTTTCTTCTCTGAAATAGTTGAGACCAAGGTTTTGTGGTGGCTGATTTTCTTTTTTGTTCATCATACTTGTAACAATTAAAACAATAATTGTAATTACATAGGGTAACATTTTCAGAACTTCTCTTCCTGAGAATGAAATGTTTCCGAAAACAAAAGCCGCAATATATAATGCACCGAAAAGATAGGAGCCGAGTATCGAAACATTGGGCTTCCACAATGTGAAAATAACGAGGGCGATAGCGAGCCAACCGAAGGCCTCAATGATTGATGCATTTTCCCAGCTACCTTTAAGGTAGTCCATAATATAGAATACGCCACCGAAGCCTGCAATACCGCTGCCCACTAAAATGGCAACATATTTATATAATGTTATGTTAACACCCATAGCATCTGCAGTTGCGGTGTTTTCACCGATTGCACGAAGGTTAAGACCAACCTTTGTTCTATTAAATATAAATGTTGTAACCAATGCAATAAGAATTGCTAAATATACGTAAAATCCGTGTCCGAACAATACCTTTACAATGCCGTGGGAGTTTTCTGCAAAGGGTAAGCTTTGAGCAATAATTTTACCCGCGGTGGAAAAATTGCTTTTATCAACATATGAGTGCATTAAAAACTGTGTAAGACCGTTACCGAAAATTGTAATTGCAAGACCAGTAATATTCTGATTACAGCGGAACGTAATTGTAATAACGGCATATATTGCACCTGTAAGAGATGCAAAGAGGCATGCACCGAAAAGGGAAGAAAGTATCAGCAAAATCCAGGAAGCGCCTTCGGGGTTTTCAAGACTGCTCATATAAAGGCTTACAAAAAGGCATCCGCCTACGGTACCCGTACACATAATTCCGGGGATACCAAGGTTTAAGTGGCCGGCTTTTTCTGTAATTGTTTCACCGATACAACCGAAAAGAAGAACTGTGCCGATTGCAATGGCACTTATTAAGAAGGTAACAGTCATTTCTTAATTTCCTCCTTTTCTTTTTTTCTGAAAACAAGCTTATAGTTAATAAAGAAAGCACAGATAATAACTGCAAAATAGACAATACCAACAACTATATTTGATATTGAATCGTTTGTAAACATAAAGGTTTTTCTTACCTCAACCATACCTTTTGAAATAAAGGTGATAAAAAAGCTTGTAAGCATAACCAGTAATGGGTTAAATGAAGCAAGCCAGGTTGCCATAATACCCGTAAAGCCCATATTATTTGCCGAAGCTGTGCTGATGGTATGGTTAATTGAGCCTGCAAGAATGAAGCCTACAAGACCTGCAATGGCACCTGAAAGAATCATTGTTCTGATAATAACCTTATCAACCTTAATACCTACATATTTCGCAGTGTTGATGC
>CAJGCL010000065.1 GCA_904501675.1 Clostridiaceae bacterium | reverse complement strand
AGCAATGCTTTACAGATGGCTGCCTTGTAGACTGCGGAACTCTTTCACGTGAGTTTGTTACAAAGAACAATGCAAATGCCGCAGATAAAGCTGCACAAACGATACCAAAGCTTGCAAAAAGCTTAGGAAGATGTATATTGATTACCTTATTTGCAACAAGGTCATATATAATACCGAATATCTGTTTAGGCAGATCCTCAACAAGATGGGAGGCAACGTTTGCCGTTGCAATAAGACGCGACCTTTCCAGTGGCTCTGGCGTTATGGTTGACAAATAACCTGTTTTAGCAACTGCAGTAAAGGTGGTTGCAGTTTCAGTAATAATACTCATTGCAAAGTAAAAAATCCACTTCGGAATGTAGTTACCCGGTGTATCAGGGAAAAGGAACGGAATAAGCCAATACCACATACCAAGAATGGTTAGAGGTATTTCACCTAAAAGAACATACGGTTTAAATTTACCCCAACGAGTTCTTGTTTTATCAACAAGAACACCAATGAATGTATCATTAACTGAGTCCCATGCAGTTGAAACAACATTCTGTATTGCAAGAAGATTAAAGTCGATTTTTACAACGTCGTAAATATAACGCTCTTTATAGTCATCAATATTAAGGCTTGCTGCCACGTCATTAAGAACATATGCTATAGTTTCTTTTCGACCCACATACCGCCTGACAGTATTGGTAGTGTTTTCTTCTGACACAAAACTCATCTCCTTACCTTTTGTTCAACACAAAAATTGTACCATTTAATAATATAACTGTCAATAAATTTATAGCAAGCGCTTTATATAAGATATATTGAAAATATGTCAATCGGGTAGTATAATTAAAGTGATAATTAAACAAGTTATTACATGGGACAAACAAATATGATTATTTTGATAACAGGCGCAAGCCATGTGGGTAAAACCGCCCTTGCACAAAGATTATTAGAAAAGTACAAATACCCTTACCTTTCAATAGACCATTTAAAAATGGGTCTGATTCGTAGCGGAAACACAAAACTTACTCCGTTAAGTGATGATAGAGACCTTACCGCTTATTTATGGCCAATTGTTCGCGAAATAATTAAAACTGCTATAGAAAACAAACAGAATCTTATAGTTGAAGGATGTTATATTCCATTTGATTGGACAAAGGATTTTTCGGAGGACTATCTTAATAACATTAAATATTATTGTCTTGTTATGAGTGAGAATTATATAAAAAAACACTTTGATGACATAAAGAAATATGCTAATGTTATTGAAAAACGATTAGATGACACGGCTTGCACCATAGAAAACCTATTAAAAGAAAATGCAGATATTTTGAAGCTCATCCGAGAGTATAATGTAAACCATATTATTATTGAAGATAAATATGATTTTGATATTTAGGGAGCATTTATTATGAAAAAATATTTAAAAGAAATAATTGTTTTACTACTTCAATTATTTATGTTTTATATTTTTCCTTTGTTTGTAGGACCTACAGATACAATGGGAATGGTTATTCTCATAATATTTGCAACATTTTTATTTTCCATCTTAATAGGTAGTATTTCAAAAGAAAAACTAAAATGTTTTTACCCATTGATTAGCGCTATTTTGTTTATACCATCTGTATTTATCCACTATAACGAGTCGGCATTGATACATTCCCTCTGGTATTTTGTTATATCCACTGCGGGATTATTAATAGGTACTGTTATTTACAAATTAACTCATAGAAAATAAAAATGCTTTCCAGGAGTAGTTATGCTTAGAAGTAAAATTCAATTTATAAACGGCAAACCAAAGATAAACATAAATGGAGAAATCCTCTCTCCCCTTGCATACACCACATATTTTGAAGAACGTGGCAAATGGACTGATTTTATTAAAAGCGGATACAAAATGTTTTTTATTAATGTTTCGTTTACAGATTTACCTATAAATAATTCTTCGGGTTTCACTCCATTTTTGACAGGTGTTTTTGATAGTGAAACTCCCGATTATTCTGAATTCGATGAGTTAATCCGCCATATTGTTACAGAATGCCCTGATGCATTTATCTTTCCGAGAATCAATATTGCTATGCCTCGCAAATGGCTTCAAGAAAACCCTTATGAAACTGTAATTACAGAAAGTGGTGCCAGAGAATCTCTTTATTCTGATTTATTTATGAGAGACGGCGGAGAACTTTTAAAGACACTTGTTAGTCATATCCGTTCTACCGATTATGCCCACAGAATAGCCGGATATCAGCTTTGCGGTGGCACCACACAGGAGTGGATGCATCACGACCTTTTTGGCTCATATTCAGAAACGGGTATGCAAAAATTCCGCAGATGGTGCTTTGAAAAACATGGATTTGATGATATTAAAATTCCTACAAGAGAAGCTTTAGATGGTAGCATTTTAACAGAAGAAGTTAAACTATATTATGAGTTCTGCAACGAAATGCCAACAAAAACAATTGAGTATTTTGCAAAGGTTCTTAAAGATTTTATAAACAATGAGCAGATAGTAGGTGTATTTTACGGCTACAATGCTTATGTGAATAATGCTCTTTGGGGTCTTCATGGACTCAGGAAGATTATAGATTCACCATACATTGATTTCTTTTCCTCCCCTTGCTGTTATGATAATAACCGCGAACTTGGTGCAGACTGGGGTGATATGTTACCTGCGGATTCTGTTAAAATGCATGGCAAACTATACTTTGTTGAGTGCGATATAAGAACTCATCTCACAACAAGAATGCAGGATTCCCGTCCTGGAAAATACCCTGACGATAAATATCTGCTATATGATTCAAACGGAAACAAAACAGTATGGTGCGGTCCTGATACAAAGGAGCTATCTATTTCTGCAATACGCAAAGCCTTTGCACATCAAATCACGAAAGGCTCTGGTATTTGGTGGTTTGATATGTGGGGTGGATGGTATCACGACGAAAGTATTATGAATGAACTTTCAAAAATGAAGATGATTTACGATAATGCTGAAACTAAAAATACGGATGATTTTCCAAAAGCCGAAACAGTGCTATTTATTGACGAAAAAGCGTATACTAATATACAAAGAGGAAATCGTCTTTTAGATACAGTTAACCACCATCGTATCAGAATGAGTATTTCAGGAATCCCATATGATATGTGTTTGGTTGAAGATGCAGATAAAGTTCTTCATAAATATAAATGCGCAATATTCACTGCTCCAATACCAACGAAAAGTGGCGTAAAAGCCATTGAACTTTATGACAACGCCGGCGTTTCGTATATTTCATTAACTGAAGAAAAACCTTTTTATGAAACGGATGAATTGAGAGACTTTCTCATTTCCTCTGGCGTTCATTGTTTTAACACTCAGAATGCTGTGCTATATTGTGGAAATGGTTTTATTGGAATACATACAACTACTGACGGAGAAACAAAAATAACTCTACCCCAAAAATATAAAATCCGGCCTCTTCTTGACACTAAAGGAACCGAATTCACATCTGATACGATTACATTTACTACACCCAAGCATAGTACAAGGTTATTTGAACTTTTACAATAAAAAAGACACGCACTACTTTTTGTAGTGCGTGCATTTTTATATAAGCGGTAACTCTGTAATTCGTAGTTTTGCACAACCATATGGATATAATTTGATTGTAAATTCTTCCGACAAAGGTTCTTGGCTTCTCGGTGCTTTAGCGCATACTGAATCGTGATCCTCATGAAGACCCCAATCAATTCTTTTCACCTGTGCCTCAACTGTAACAGGTGGTTTCTTACTCGAAAACGGAACATCAGAAACTTCTTCGAAAAAAATCTTCAAGCTCTCACTACTATACGCGTACTGCCACTCAGAAATCGGAATCAAAAAATAGTCGCAATAAGGAAATTTTCTCTCCACATCATCTTTTACATATTCATTGGAAATCAATTTATATTGGATTGGAACAGAAAAAACAAGCGAACCGCTTATAACTGATTTCATATTATTCGGACGTTTTGAAAAGCGGGGCAAAACCTCAAAGGAAACCGTGATTATTTCTTCCTGCCCCGATGTAAAATTAAAGGTTATGTCGCCATCTCTAAATTCCTTGCCGTTGACTTTGATGTATTTTGCAAAGGAAGGGATACGAATAATAAAGCTGAAATCTTCCTTTGCTTTTATTTTATATGTAAAGTTATTTTCAAATGGATAATTTGTCTCCAAAATAATCTTTGCTTTTTTGGAATTCAACACGCCGGGAATTGCAATTGCATTTATAATTTCATTATCCTTATGCATAAACGCACTTAACATAAACTTAGGCCAACCTTGATTAAAATTAGCAGTGCAGCATCCATAATTTGGCTCGAGACCAAAAAGATGAGATTCATCGCCATTGGTTCCAAAATGAGGCTCTTTATCAATTTTTTTACATGCAATCTGATTGACCATCTGGTCATACTGATGAGTCCACATATCGTCGCTGATAGTAGCAGGAAGCGCATTAAAAGCAAGCACTTCTAAACGCTCTGCCCATTTATTATCACCACTATAAGCAAAAAGATGCTCATAGGAGTACATCTGCTCTGTTATAGAGCAAAGCTCTGTTCCCTGAATAGGGCTTATTCCTGAAAGACACTCATCACCTGTGAATCCACCAAAAACGGTGCCATTATACTTATCAAGATATTCTCGTAATACTTCAGCTCTATTTGTATAGGGAGCGTTTACAACCTGACAATAAAGCGCCTCATATTTTAACATCATACCAATGTTAACAATATGGGTTTCATGATGCCACTCTCTTTTAGGTTCTTGCCATTGTGCCATAAACTCATTATAATCTGCACCCTGCTCTTTGAGGAGTTCCGCGAAGCTTATAAGCCACTCTTCAGGGTATCTTTCATAAGTGAATTTTATAGCAATAAAAGTTTCAAACCAGCGTGATTTTGCCCATTCGAAGAGCTTTGTTTCTCCGTTTGAAAGCATCTCGTAGTAATTTTTCAACGCCTTATAAAGCACCTGCGGCACTCTTTCATCTTTACTGCAGTCGTACCAGACAGTAAGAACTTTGGATATAAGCATAAGTGCCCAGGCGTCGTATTCATTTCTTTTCTTATCATCACAAGGACATATCCAACCATCCGGTTTTTGATTTGCGATTATTGCGTCAATATATTTCTTTGCACGTATTTTCATATCCCCATCATCAAGAAGAAATGCAAGAGGAATAAAACCATCAAGCCAATAAGGAACACGCTCCCAGCCCTCTTTATCGCCACCAATCCATGCACTATCCTTAACATCTGGCCACATTTTATCGAGATTACCGCTAAGACCTTTTGCTTGGATTTCGAGCTGCTTTTTCATCCAACCCAAGGGTTTAATTTCATTGGCAGTATAAAAGTTCCACTTATTCATTGATTTTTTCCCCTTTTATCTAGAGTGGTGATTATAACCTCATTATATATAAACTATTACTCAAATTCAATAATGAAGAAAAATATTTATATACATAAATAAACTGTTGTGATATAATAAAAACAGAAAATTTTGAAATGAGAAATTATTATGGAATTCAACAAAAAATTACAGGAATTACGAAAGCAAAAAAATCTTACTCAAGAAGAATTGGCACAAGCACTTTTTGTATCAAGAACTGCTATTTCAAAATGGGAAGCAGGACGAGGTTATCCTAATATAGACTCTCTTAAAGAGATATCAAAATTCTTTTCAGTTACAGTTGATGATCTTCTTTCAGGAAACGAAATATTGACTATAGCAGAAGAGGACAACAAACAAAAAGAAAAATATTTCGGAGATTTAGTTTTCGGTTTACTTGATATTAGTTATATTTTATTTTTCTTTCTTCCTCTTTTCGCAGAGAGAACCGGAACAATACAGGAGGTTTCGCTTCTTGATCTCGACGCAATTGCATTATATCTAAAATTCGCCTATTTTATTTTTGTTATATCTATAGTTATTTTTGGAGTTCTCACCCTTGTATTACAAAACCTTAATTCTTTGTTTTGGGTAAAAAATAAAAACAGAATATCTTTACTGTTAAATATAATTGGTGTTTTTCTTTTTATTATAAGTCAACAGCCATATGCTGCAGCGTACGCTTTTATGTTCTTAATTATAAAAGTATTATCGACGACACGAAAAGTATCATTTAAGTAACAGGTTGTTTCTTTAATTTTCAATTATCCTTTTTTATACTTGAATTAAGGCAAATGCAAAAAAAAATAAAAGGATGATAAAAATGAAGATTAAAACAAAAAGATACTTTGGATTCTCAGCAGGTTTACTTATAGGATTTATTTTATTGACAATAGCCTTATCTTTTGTAGATATTCAACCAATCGGACCCAATGGCTCAAGCGTCGGATTTGCAACAATTAACGCTTTTATTCATAACCTTACGGGTATCAATTTTAAAATTTATATAATAACAGATTGGCTTGGTCTTGTACCTGTGGTTATGTGTTTATCTTTTGGTTTACTAGGTTTAATTCAGTTAATTACAAGAAAAAAACTTTTAAAAGTTGACAACGATATACTTATTCTGGGTTTGTATTATATTGTTGTGATAGTTGTGTATGTTCTTTTTGAAAAAATTGTTATCAACTACAGACCGGTTTTAATTGATGGCTTTTTAGAGGTTTCTTACCCATCATCTACAACCTTGCTTGTTATGACTATAATGCCAACAACTAACATACAATTGAATTCTCGCATAAAAAATTACAGAATAAAAAAATACATCAAAGTTTTAATTACAGTTTTTGTTATTTTCATGGTAGTGGGAAGGCTTATTTCAGGGGTACATTGGTTTACTGATATAATTGGTGGCGCACTTTTAAGCTCAGGTCTTGTAATGATGTATTATGCTATAATAAAAATGAAAGCAAACTAAAACCCATAGGAGGATTGATATGACATCCAAACTATTTGTAAGCGCAATTTCAAAAACCATATTAGGTATTGTTCTTATCGGTTTATTGATATTTTTACCCGCGGGCACTTTTTCATTTTTCAACGGCTGGTTACTTATGGGAATTCTTTTTGTACCTATAACCATCGCAGGAATTGTTATGATGCTGAAAAATCCTGAGCTTTTAAAGAAACGACTTGAAGGAAAAGAAAATCAAAAAGAGCAAAGCCTTGTAGTTAAATTAAGCGGCTTGATGTTCCTTGCAGGATTTATTGTGGCAGGTCTGAACTTCCGTTTTGATTGGCACACCTTACCCAAAAGTATCAGTATTGTTGCTTCTGTTGTTTTTCTCCTCTCATACGCTCTTTATGCAGAGGTTATGAGGGAAAACACATATCTTTCACGAACAATTCGAGTTGAGAAAAACCAAGAGGTTATTGATACCGGTCTATATAAAATTATAAGGCACCCTATGTATAGCACCACTCTCCTGTTGTTTTTTTCCATACCGCTCATTTTAGGTTCAATTTATTCGCTTATAATATTTCTTCCTTACCCCTTTATAATTGCAAAAAGAATTAAAGGAGAGGAAATGCTTCTTGAAAACGAGCTTGATGGCTACATTGAATATAAGAAAAAAGTAAAATATCGCTTGATACCGTTCATTTGGTAAAGGAGTATTTATGAGTATAAAAATAATTGATGCATATATTTACAAAGAGGAAATTAAAGTGCTATTCAATGAATACACACAAATACTCATCGAAGGTAATGCAGAGTTTAAAAATTATTTAAAACTGCAGAATTACGACCACGAAGCAGATAATTTAGAAAACAAATACGGTCGTCCCTTTGGCAGGCTTTATATAGCTTTTGTTGATGGTCAGGTTGCAGGTTGTATTGCTTTAAGAAAAATTGACAAAGATAATTGCGAAATGAAGCGGTTATATGTAAAGCCACAACACCGAAATAAAAATATAGGCGGTAAACTTGTAAAGCGTATATTAAAAGAGGCAAAAGAGATTGGGTACAAGCATGTTTTGTTAGACACCCTTCCATTTCTTGAGCCCGCAATATATATGTATAAAAAATGTGGTTTTTACGAAATTGAGAGTTATAACAACAACCCCATGGATAATCTTATATATCTTAAATATGATTTATAACGGAGTGATAACTATTATCACTCCGTTATTGTTTGTATGATTGACATAAACGAAATAGTTTTGTAAAATAATCATACATTTATGTTAGAGGTGTATTATTATGGAAAATCTTACAGTAAAAGAAAACGAACTTCTATTAATGAGATACACAGAGCTTATAAGAATCAGTCCTTGCGGAAATAATGCCATTCGTTTTCAGTCTTTTCCAGATTGTCAGATTATTGACGAAAATTATACGCTTATGCCACAATGCACAGATTGTATAATTAGAGAATATGATAATTACGCTACTCTTACATGTGGTAAATTAACTGTTAAAATTGAGCCAAACGGAAAGCTGACATTCACTGTTGATGGCAAAATTATTCTTGAAGAAAAGCCTGAACTCACATTTAAAAGTAATTACCGTCATTTTGATAACAAAGGTAGCGGACTTTGGTCTGCTCGAGTAACCTTTGAGCCAAATAAAAATGAACACTTCTTTGGTCTTGGACATAGCTGGGATAATGACTTCGACCTCAAAGGCTCTTCAATCGACATTCGCAACGTAAATGCAAAATGTACAATTCCTTATGTTTATTCATCACTTGGCTATGGCTTCCTTTGGAACAATCCTTCCACAGGTCTTTGTGAGCTTTCAAACAATCGCACTCGCTGGAGCTGTGATTGTTGCAGATTTATGGACTTTGTTGTAATAGCCGGCAAACCCAAGGAAGCTTGTACGACTCTTGCAGATTTAACCGGATACGCACCTCAGATGCCAGAATGGGCAACAGGCTTTTGGCAATGCAGACTGCGTTACGAAACTCAGGAGGAATTACTTTCCGTTGCAAGAAAATACAACGAATTAGGTATCCCCCTCTCAGTTATTATTGCAGACTATTTTCACTGGACAGAACAAGGTGATTATAAATTCGATCCTAAATACTGGCCTGATGTTAAAAGTATGACAGATGAACTACATAGCATGAACACAAAGCTTGTTGTTTCTACGTGGCCAACCATAAATGGCGGTAGCGAAAACTACAACTATATGAGGAACAACAATATGCTTATGCGTACTACACGCGGACCTGACAGAGTATTTGATTTCTACGGCTGGCAGAACGAAATAGACGTTACCAACCCTGCCACAAGAGAATATGTTTGGGGTAAATTAAAAGAGAATTATATTGATAATGGTGTTGACGCCCTTTGGTTCGATGAGGCAGAACCAGAAATTCATCCTGAGCATTTTGATAACCTTATATGGTATAAAGGCAGAGGTGATCTGGTTGCGCTCTTATATCCATACTATTACTCAAAAATGGCATACGATGGCTTTAAATCAATTGGCAGAGATGATATAATCACCCTCACCCGTTGCGCATACTTAGGTAGTCAGAAATTCGGTTCACTCGTTTGGTCTGGTGATATTGAATCGACGTTTGAAAGCCTTGCATGTCAAGTTAAAGCTGGTCTCAATATTTCAATGTGTGGTATTCCTTGGTGGAATACTGATATCGGTGGTTTTTATGGAGCAGATATAACAAGTGATTATTTCAAGGAACTGATTGTTCGTTGGTTCCAATTTGGTCTGTTCAGTCCTGTTATGCGACTTCACGGCTCAAGAATTCGTCATTTTGAGCCAACACCGGGACTTCTGGAGCCAAGCGGAGATCCTAATGAAATTTGGAGCTTTGGTGATAAGAATTTTGAAACACTTAAAAACCTTATTTTAATACGTGAAAAATTAAGACCATATATTCAGAATCAGATGGATATTACAAGCAAAAAAGGATATCCACTTATGCGACCTATGTTCTTTGAATATCCCGATGATGAAACCTGCTACTCTCTTGATACTCAATATTTCTTCGGTGATGACATTATATTTGCCCCTATTGTTGAACAAGGACAAACAGTAAAAACTGTTTATATTCCTGACGGTGAATGGATTCTTACCAAAGATAAAACACGATACACAAAAGGCACATACCAAATCAATGCCAACATCGATGAATTTATTGCCCTTGTCAGAGCGGATTCAGATGTAATCACTTGCTTTGAATAATATTTAATTATATACATTGCCCACTTATCTGAATGGTAAGTGGGTATTATTATATATGCACCATTTTCTTTACAAGCCATATTATGTACAAGGTAGAATAATCTACTAAAATCTTTTGAAGGAGATTTAAAATGCAAAATACTATTCAATTTGATATGGCTGAAATTGTATCTCGTCAGGCAAAAGCGCTTTCACAACATGATACAATGGACTGTAATTGCCATAGACATTGCGTAACAACCGCACTACCTGACGAACCGCAGGTTGCAATGGCATATGTTCCTTTTCAGCTTGACAAAACTTCATACACGCCTGAAAAAGCATTAATGGAAGGCTCTCTTTTCACAACACTAAACAAGCCTTTTTGCGGAAGGAGCCTTGCAAATGAATGAGAAACAACGACTTCTCAGGAAGCTTCAAACATCACAATTCGCTGCTTGGGAACTCCATTTATATCTTGATACCCATCCATGCGATACGCCTGCAAATGAAATGTTTAGAAAATACACCAATGAAGCAATGCTTCTTAAAAAAGAGTACGAGCACAAATACGGCCCTCTTACTGCATCCGCTTCAAACGAGGCTGATTGGCTTGAAAGCCCTTGGCCATGGGAAATTGAAAGGAGCTGTGATTAAGATATGTTCAGTTACGAAAAGAAATTGCAATTTCCAGTAAACATCAAAAACCCAAACCCTAAATTGGCTCAGATTATAATTAGTCAGTATGGTGGTCCCGACGGCGAGCTTGGAGCAAGCCTCAGATACCTTTCTCAGCGTTTTGCAATGCCATACTCTGAGTTAAAAGGCCTTTTGACAGATATAGGTACATCAGT
>CAJGCL010000064.1 GCA_904501675.1 Clostridiaceae bacterium | reverse complement strand
GGAGAAATAAAAATGTTTGAAACAATTAAATCTCAGCTTTATATAGGAAAAACTCTTGTTCAGCAGAATGAGCTTGAGGGCAGAGGCTTTACAGTTAAGCTTGAGGCTTCAAAAGAATCCATCAAGTGTGTGCTTGTTGCAAAAACGGATATTACAATGAAATCCTTTGAAATTGAAACTGAAAAGGATTTTGATGACGATGATTTATTCTTTGCAAATGGCTACCAGGCTTGGACAACATCTCGTGAGTTTTCAAAGCACGATACCTTCAAGGGCCTTATTAAAGCAGCCGGAATAAACAAATTCCTTAAGCACTTTGCAGGTCTTTCAGGCGACTACCACTTTGAAAGCTATGGTGAGCAGGGTAAATTCCATGCTTACACTTATTGCTACTTCCGCGAGAAGGGCGAAAGAGAAATTAAACTCTACGGCTCAAAGCATGAAAGAACAGGCTTCACTATTTTCGCTGTCGATATGAATGGCGAAAAATTTACTATCAAAAAGGATGTTGAAGGCCTTTCACTTAAATCCGGTCAGGAATATGAAATTTTTGATATTGCAATCATCAAAGGCGATATGGATGATGTAATGGATAAATATTTCTTCGATTTCGTTGGCTGCAAAAAGCCTGCTATAGACCACCTTTCAGGTTACACAAGCTGGTATAACTATTTCCAGAATATCAGCGAAGAAATTATTCTCCGCGACCTTAATGGCCTTGATAGAGCAAGCGACGAGGTTAACATTTTCCAGGTTGACGATGGCTATCAGGAAGCAGTTGGTGACTGGCTCCTTACAGACCACAAGAAATTCCCTAACGGAATGAAGTTTATCGCAGACGAAATTCATAAAAAAGGCTATAAAGCAGGTATCTGGCTTGCTCCTTTCAGCGCTCAGGTTTCTTCAAAGCTTGCAAAAGAGCATCCTGATTGGCTTCTTACCCATAACAGAAACGGCAAAAAAATGCTTGGCTGTCAGGGTTGGGGCGGCGCCTACACAATAGATATTTACAACCCAGATGCACGTGCATATATTAAAAAAGTGTTTGATGTTGTGCTTAACGAGTGGGGCTTCGATATGGTTAAATTGGACTTCCTCTACAGCCAGTGTATTGAGCCAAGAAACGGAAAAACACGTGGTGAAATTATGTGCGACGGCGTAGACCTTCTTCGTGAGGCTTGCGGTGATAAATGGATTCTTGGTTGCGGTGTTCCGATTGGTGCTTGTATGGGTATTTTCGATGCATGCCGTATCAGCTGTGATGCAAGTAAAAACTGGAAGTTCAAAATCGAAAAGGGTCTTGCTGTAAATGACCTTGTTTCTTCAATAAGAATCAACTGCGAAAACCCATCATCTCAGAATGCTATAATAAACACAGTTTTCCGTAACCATCTTGATGGCAGAGCATTCTGTAACGACCCTGACGTTTTCTTCCTTCGCGATATCAACATTAACTACACTATGGAGCAGAAGCTTCTTCACGGCAAAATCAATAGCGTTTGCGGTAATGTTCTTTTTGTTTCCGATAACGCAGGCGATTTTGATGATGAAAGAATAGGCTACCTTAAGGAATTCTTCAAAGACAAGGACTACAAGGTCAATCTTGCAGAATATGTTGGTGAAGATGTTATCTGTCTTGATTTCACAGAAAATGGTGAAAAGAAGAGCCTTACATTCAACCTTACAACAGGTGAAAGTAATATTTACGACGTGCTTTAATAACCAACACCCGAGGAATGAAAAAAACATTCTTCGGGTATTTTTATATCTTGAATTTCAGGTGAAAATATGTAATAATAGCAAAGTTGTGAAAAATTTCAAGGAGATTTAATTATGGCAGAAAAAAGAAGTAGCTTTTCAGGTAAGCTTGGCTTCGTGCTTGCAACTGCAGGCTCGGCGGTTGGTCTTGGAAACATATGGAGATTTCCGTACCTTGCGGCACAGTACGGTGGCGGTATATTCTTGTTGGTGTATATAATTCTTGCATTAACATTCGGTTTTGCTCTTATGTGTGCCGAAATTTCCATAGGCAGAAAAACAGGCTTAAGTGCTATAGGTGCTTATAAAAAGCTTGATAAAAGGTTTTCGTTTTTAGGTCTTTTAACATCACTTGTTCCGATTATTATTCTGCCATATTATTCGGTAATAGGCGGTTGGATTATAAAATATCTTGTGCAGTTTGTAAGTGGCGGGATGGCACAGGCTGCAACAGACGGTTTTTTTGATAATTTCATTTCAAGTCCTACAGAGCCAATAGGTTGGTTCCTTCTTTATCTTGGTGCAACTGCCGTGGTTGTTCTTCTTGGTGTTGAAAAGGGTGTTGAAAAGGTAAGCAAAATAATGATGCCAATTCTTGTGGTGCTCACAGTGTTTATTGCGGTTTATTCTCTTTTTATGCCCGGTGCTGTTGATGGTCTGATTTACTACATCAAGCCTGATTTCAGTAAGTTTTCGATAACAACAGTTCTTGCGGCAATGGGTCAGCTTTTCTATTCAATGAGCCTTGCGATGGGTATTATGATAACTTACGGTTCATATATGAAAAAGGATGTTGGTATTGAAGGCTCTGTTAAGCAGATTGAGCTTTTTGATACAGGTATAGCTTTCTTTGCAGGACTTATGGTTATCCCCGCAGTTTTCTCGTTCTCAGGCGGTGATGAAAGCGCCCTCGGCAAAGGTCCAGGACTTATGTTTGTTACTCTACCCAAGGTGTTTGAAAGTATGACAGGCGGCGGAATTGTTGGTGCAGTGTTCTTTATACTTGTGCTGTTTGCCGCTCTCACATCTTCAATTTCACTTATGGAAACAGTTGTTTCAATATTTATCGACAAGTTCCATTGGAAGAGAAAGCCAACCTGCATTTTTGTGTTTGTGCTTTGTATTGCTTTAGGTCTTCTTTCTTGCCTTGGCTACGGTACACTTGCAGAGGTTAAAATAATCGGTCTTCAGTTCCTCGATTTCTTTGATTTCATTTCAAACAGCGTGATAATGCCTATTGTAGCTCTTGCAACCTGTATACTTGTTGGATACATTATTAAGCCAAAAGCTCTTATTGAAGAAATTGAATCAAATGGTAAATTTAAAAGAAAAACACTCTTTACTGTAATAATAAAATATGTTGCTCCCATTTGCATTGTGGCAATTCTTATTTTCTCAGTGCTTGAAGGACTTGGAGTAATTAAAGTATAAGAAAAAGCACTTGCTTCGATTTGAAGCAAGTGCTTTTTAAATGCAAAGTGCAAAGCACAAAGTGTAGGGTCTGCGACGCTATTATAATTCGTAATTAAGCTTCGCGAAGCTTTATAATCAATGCGTAAGCATTCCGAAATTTTGCATTTTGAATTTTGAATTTAAAATCGTCCGCCTGCGCCGCCGCCACCGGTAGAGCCTCCGCCTCCGCGGAAACCACCACCGCCACCGCCGCCGAAGCCGCCACCACCTCTGTGGTGATGATGTCCTCGGCTTGAACGTCTTGTAAAAAGAACAATAAAGAGAATAATCTCCTTTAGCTTATTCATTTTAACCATGAATGCAGCAAGACGGTTTGTGCTGTGGAGCTTATCATATCGCTTAAGATAAAAGTAGCGGATAATAAGTGATGGTACCCCTATCATTACCACAAGAGCAGGAAGACAAAGAAGAAAAAGTATAAACCCAAAAGCTTCAGGTGAAAGCTCTTCGCCCTGATATTCATAGTAATAATCAGGTTCAACATTCTGAAAATTTTCTAATTCGCTAAGCCCATATTCCTGTACGCGAAGTTCATTGACTATGGCATTGAATAACTGAAGAGTGCCTTCATCAAAATTATCTTCGCTATAGTACGGAAATGCATAAGTATCCCTGAACTGACCAAGGCGTGTATCGGTAAGAGTTCCTTCAACGCCATAGCCTGTGGTTATCCACATCTCTCTGTCGTTAACGCTGAGAACTATAAGAACGCCATTGTCTTTTTCTTTATTTCCTATACCCCAATCTCTGAAAACCTCAACAGAGTATTCAGAAATATCTTCTCCGTGAAGAGAATCGATAGTTAAAACGCACACCTGCGCCGTAGTTTCATTTGCAAGGTTTACTGCAGTGTTCATAATTTGTTGTTCTGTATCTTCTGATAAAACATCTGCGTAATCATTAACATAAAATTCATTCGTATAGTCAGGTGCGGAACCTAAAAGGAATGGGCATAGGGCAATAATCAAAAGAATCAACGAGATTTTGCGGATCACCTTTTTATTGCCTCTTTTCATTTTAATCACCTAAAAGAGCATCAACATCAGGAGCGTTCTGCGCACCATCGTCCGCTTCAAAATATTCTGCCTTCTCGAAACCGAAAATACCTGCGAAGATGTTTGCAGGGAATTTAATAACCTTATTGTTATAATCCTTGACTGCGTCGTTGTAGTCCTTTCTTGCGGTAGCAATTCTGTTTTCGCTACCTTCAAGCTCATCCATAAGGGCAACATATGTGGAGTCTGTTTTTAATTCGGGATAGTTTTCTACCACAATATTGAGACCCTGAAGGGCAGATGTGAGCTCGCTGTTTGCTTGTGCCTTTTCTGCAACAGTGCCTGCATTTACAAGCTTCTGACGGGCATCAGCAATTTTTGAATAAACCTCTGTTTCATGCTTTGCAAAGCTTTTAACGGATGCAACAATGTTTGGTATAAGGTCTGCTCTGCGCTGAAGATATGTGTCAATGTTGGCTTCTGCGCTATCTACAGTTTCTCTTGCAGTAACAAGAGCGTTGTAGTTTGAAACGCACACTCCGCCAATAATGGCAATAACCGCAACAATAGCAATAACAACAATAAGTCCCTTTTTCATAAGAAAACCTCCTGTATAATTTTTAAAAATAGCCGATAGTATCTGAATTTTACCCTCGGCTTCATTTTATACACTAATCTTTAACAAAATTTTACCAATTAGTGATATTTTGGTAAATAATCACCGTGAGCAACAATAAGGTCATCAACCATATTTTTAATATCGTCGATGCTTAATTCGCTTGCTGTGTGTGGGTCAAGCATAGCAGCCTGATAAATATGCTCAAGCTTTCTTGTTCTTGCAGCCTCAATTGTAAGAAGCTGAACATTAACGTTTGTCATATTCATAGCAGCACACTGAACAGGGAGAGCACCAACGTAGCAACCATGAACACCTTTACCGTCTACAAGGCAAGGTACCTCAACGCAAGCTTCAGATGGAAGGTTTGTAATAAGACCTGTGTTAAGTACGTTACCACCGATTTTGTATGGAGTATTTGTAACGATAGATTCCATGATATGAGAAGCGTATTCTTCTGAACGCTTATGCTCTTTAACACCGTTTGCAAGAAGCTCTTCGTATTCCTTTTTCCAGCCTGCGATCTGGTTTACGCAACGGCGTGGATATTCATCAAGTGGAATGTTGTATTTCTCAATAAGTTCAGGATATTTTGATTTGATGTAGAACATATTGTACTCTGCATTGTGTTCACTTGACTCTGTGCAGAAGTAACCGAAGTTCTTAATATACTCAAATCTTACCTTGTTATCGAAATCAGGGTCATCAATTTTAGCCTGAATACGTTTTTTGATTTCAGGGTAAAGGTCGTTGCCGTCCTTATCCTGAATTTCAAGGAGCCAGCCCATGTGGTTGATACCTGCGATAAGTTCTTTTCTACCTTCAAGTTTGTCTTCGAGACCAACCTGATTAAGCAAATCCTTTGAACAGCTCTGTACGCTGTGGCAAAGACCAACTGTGTTTACGCCCGTATATCTCTGCATATAGCCTGAAAGCATAGCCATTGGGTTAGTGTAGTTAAGGAAAAGAGCATCAGGGCAAACCTCTTCCATATCCTTTGCAAAATCATCCATAACAGGAATTGTACGCAAAGCACGCATAATACCGCCGATACCGAGTGTATCTGCAATAGTCTGACGAAGGCCGTATTTTTTAGGTACTTCAAAATCTATAATAGTGCAAGGGTCATAAAGACCAACCTGAATGGCATTAACAACAAAGTTCGCTCCGCGAAGAGCATCCTTGCGGTTTTCTACACCGAGATAGCACTCGATTTTACCGTAGCCACCCATAGTTTTGTTCATAGCTTCAAGAATTGTTCTGCTTTCCTCGAGACGCTGACCGTCTATATCATAAAGAGCAAAAACGCTTTCTCTGAGAACCTCAGAGCACATACAGTCACCTATAACATTTCGTGCGAAAACAGTACTGCCCGCACCCATAAATGTAATTTTCATTATAAAAACCCCTTTCGGTTTGTTGGTTAATCTCATAATAATAAATTTTTTAATGTAATTCAATATTCGTAATTATAAAAAATAAGGGCTTACTTTTATACAATTTTTCAGGAAAGCGTTTTTTTGCACAATACAAGCAACTGTGTTTTGGTTATTTCAACAAATTCTGAGTTTTTTAGGGATTGAGCGAAATCCCGAACATTATAAGTCTGGCATCTAATAACCGGCACCAGTAATGCAACACAGTCTCTTAATTTTAAATTCTGTATTTTTATTGAATTTTTATTGAATATTTATACAATGTGTGTTATCATAAGCCATAAATATTTTTCTAGGGGTGGGAAAAATGCCTAAAGATACTTTACAGATCTTGATTTCCATGGTTATTTACATGGCAATCGTTATTGTTATCGGTCTTGTTTTTGCAAAGCGTGCAAATAAAAGTTCCGAAAACTATTTCCTCGGTGGCCGTTCTCTCGGTCCTTGGGTAACCGCAATGAGCGCAGAGGCTTCTGATATGAGTGGTTGGCTTCTTATGGGCCTTCCCGGTGTTGCTTACTGGTGTGGCCTTGCAGATGCGGCATGGACTGCTATAGGTCTTGCAGTTGGTACATACCTCAACTGGCTTGTTGTTTCAAAAAGACTCAGACGTTACAGTATCAGAGCAAACAACGCTATTACTCTTCCTGAGTTCTTCTCAAACCGTTTCCGTGAAGATAAAAAGGTTATCTGCTCACTTGCAGCTATCTTTATTCTTGTTTTCTTCACAGTTTACGCATCAAGCTGCTTTGTAACTTGTGGTAAGCTTTTCTCCACACTTTTCGGTATGGACTATATACCTATGATGATTTTAGGTGCAGTTTTTGTGCTTCTTTACACAATTCTCGGCGGTTTCCTTGCAGAGAGTGCATCTGACTTTATGCAGGGTATTGTAATGTTTGTGGCTCTTACCGTAATTGTTGTTATAAGCACAATCAAAGCAGGCGGCATTTCCGCAGTTGTTGAAAATGCTCAGGCAATTCCGGGCTTCCTTGAGTTCTTCGGTCTTGCAAATCCACTTGTGGATGGGGAAGGTGTTCAGCTTGTTGAAAACGGCAAGGCTCTTTTCGGCGAAAAGCTTCCATATGGCGGTCTTACAATTGCTTCTATGATGGCTTGGGGTCTTGGTTACTTCGGTATGCCTCAGGTGCTTCTCCGCTTTATGGCTATCCGTAAAGAGTCAGAACTTAAAATGTCAAGAAGAATTGCTATGATTTGGGTTGTTATTTCCCTTGCAGTTGCCGTATTTATCGGTATTGTGGGTAGGCAGATTTTCCCAACAGAGCTTCTTACAAAATCAAGTGCAGAGAGTATTTTCATTACTCTTTCCACAAGCTTTATGCCACCGATTCTTGCAGGCTTCGTAATGGCAGGTATTCTTGCTGCTACAATCAGTTCATCAGACTCATATCTTCTCATTTCGGCATCAGCATTCGCAAAGAATATCTATAAGGATGTTGCTAAAAAGGATGCTACAGATAAGCAGGTTATGACAATGACAAGAATTACTCTTCTTGTTATCGCAATAATTGCAGTTGTTATTGCTCTCGATGAAAACAGCGTTATCTTCTCAATCGTTTCATTTGCATGGGCAGGCTTCGGCGCAACCTTTGGACCACTTATGGTATTCTCTCTGTTCTGGAAGAGAGTAAACAGAGCAGGTGCAATTGCAGGTATGGTTTCAGGTGCCGCAATGGTATTTCTCTGGAAGCTTGTTATCAGCAAGCTTGGCGGTGCATTCGCAATTTATGAGCTTCTTCCTGCATTTATTTTCTCATCAATAGTAATTGTTGTTGTTTCACTTCTCACAAAAGCTCCTTCAAAAGAGATTGAAGAAGATTTTGAAGCAGTTAAAGCAGGAAATATAGAAGAATAAGTATGATTTTATGGCGGCGCACTTTGTAAAGTGTGCCGCTTTTTTACTGGAGCTGATTCATTTGAAAAAGAAAAAAGGGAATATAGTAGCAATAATATTTGTTGTAGCATGTCTTACTTTCTGTTCAATCTCCTTTTATAACTTCTATCAGGATATGCAGGCTGATATTGAAGAATGGAAGGAGACAACATGGTTTGTTTTCTCTAACGATTTAGATTCTTTTGATAATGCAGAGTATGTTACGACAGAAGAAATAGAAAAGTACGAAACAACTACCGATAAATATAATCAGGGTGTGTATTATGCAACTCTCAACGAAAGAGAAAAGGTAGTTTATAAGGCATATCAGTACGCTCTTGATAACAATTATGTTTATACATATGTTGACGAATCCATGCTTGAAGAAAGCGATAAATCTGCAATGGATATTATAGTTTTCCTCTCTTTGGATTCTGCAATTGTTCAACAGAATTTATCTTCAGTGGAATATACAAGCTCCCATACTCTGTATAATTATTTCTACTGGCAGGAAGTTTCAAAGGATGTTGACTGCTATATAGTAAGTGCCGAAACGTTTTCAAAAGAACGTATGGAAAAGGTGTCTAAGGCTGTAAAAGAGCTTGAAAAAGTGGAGTTTGATTTTCAGGGCGATACAGAAAAGGACAAGGCGTGGGAGATATTCCAGTATGTTGAAGATAATGTGGATTATTTCCCTGACGAAGATAATGAAACATCAACAGAAAAAACAAATAGTAAAGATTACCTTTATTCCGCTGTTTTCGATGGTGTAACAAACTGCGATGGCTTTGCCAATATGTATAGTCTTCTTTGTCAGATGAACGGTATTAAATGCTTTGAAAAAGTTTCTACACCTGAAAAAGAGGATGAATCGGGGCATACATGGAATGCAGTTTGCATAAACGGAAAATGGTATAATGTGGACTGTACAGAGTCTGTGTATGATGATTCTGTTGATGAAGAAAGTATAGAGATATACGAGTTTTTGAACTTTGGCTTTTCAGATAGATTACAGACTGAAAAGTCCGATTACCAAAATATAACACCACCGTGTAATGAAAACCTTATTCCTATAGACGCAGAGTTTTCATCACCTGCAAAAAGCGGAGTAGCATCAAAAATCGCAGAAAGCATAAGGAATTCTGATGAAGACAGAGCTATTGTAGTTTTTACAACATACGACGAGGGCGATTTCAAGGATACTGCGCAGGGTGTAGTAAACAGGCTTTGGTCTACAATTTATTACATCATAGATGAACGTGCAAATGCTACTATTTGCTATGTGTATAGATAACAAAGGATTGCTATAAAGAAAACGGACAATTCCTTCGAGGGTTGTCCGTTTTCTTTGTGAAAAAAATAACTTTAATTGACTTGTAACACATCGTTGTTATATAATAAAGTGATTTATAATATCATACAAAACAGCAAATATTAATATTATATTTTTTTAAAAATTCATCTATCAGAAAGGTAGGTTTCAGATATGGCTTTTTCGCTTCACGGCATAAAAGTTCCACACAGAAAAAACACTGCTGAAAGTGCTTCTGTAAGAATGACAGCAAATGTTGTCAATATTCCAACAGCTATGCATATCGGCAAGCCTGCAACACCTGTTGTTAAGGTGGGGGACCTTGTTAAAGTAGGTACTCTTATTGCAGAGCAAAATGGTTTTGTTTCTTCATCTATTTACGCAAGCGTTTCAGGTAAGGTAACAAAGATTCAGGATATGCTTCTTTCAAATGGTAGCTACGCTCCTGCAGTAACTATTGAATCAGATGGTGAAATGGCACCTGACGAAAGCATAATCCCACCTGTTGTTAATAGCAAAGAGGATTTAATCGAAGCTATTAAAAAGAGCGGTATTGTTGGTCTCGGCGGTGCAGGCTTCCCGACATACGTTAAGTTCAATGTGGACAAGCCTATAGAGCATCTTGTAATTAACGGTGCAGAATGTGAGCCATATATTACCAGCGATACACGTACAATGCTTGAGCGTGGCGATGATATTAAGGCTGGCCTTGAGGCTATTCTTAAATATTTTGAAATCGGCTCAGTTGTTTTTGCAATTGAAAAGAATAAAAAAGCTTGCGTTGCTGAAATGCAGAAGGCAGTAGGCTCTATTAATAAGGTTGAGGTAAAAGCACTTCCAACTGTTTACCCTCAGGGTGGTGAAAAGGTGCTCGTTTACCACACCACAAAGAAAATTATCGGCAATGGTCAACTTCCTATAGATGTTGGTTGTGTGGTTATTAACTGCACAACGCTTGCTTCAATTGGTAGCTTCCTTAAAACAGGTATGCCTCTTGTAGAAAAGTGTGTTACTGTTGACGGTGGTTGTGTTAAGGAGCCAAAGAATGTAATTGTTCCTATCGGTACACCGCTTAAGGACGTTTTCGACTTCTGTGGTGGTCTTACTCAGGAACCTCGTAAGGTTCTTTATGGCGGCCCGATGATGGGTATTGCTGTTCCTGATTTAGATGTTCCTGTTCTTAAGCAGACAAACGCAATTCTTGCTCTTACTCAAAAAGAAGCAAAGCTTCCTGTTGCAACAAACTGTATCCGTTGCGGTACTTGTATAAATACTTGCCCATTCGGTATTAATCCTCCTGCTCTTGCAAAGGCGTACAAGGATAAGGATATTGAGGGCATTAAAAAAGCGGGCGCAGAAATTTGTATGGAATGCGGATGTTGCTCATTCAATTGTCCTGCAAACAGACCTATTACTCAGACAAATAAGTTGGCAAAGGCTCTTCTCAGAGCAGAGGCTATGAAAGAAAAGGAGGCAAAATAATTATGGAAAATAAACTTCATGTTACTGCCTCGCCTCATATTCACAGCGGTCGTTCAACACG
>CAJGCL010000063.1 GCA_904501675.1 Clostridiaceae bacterium | reverse complement strand
CTGCCTGTTCAATATACTGTAACTTATAGCTTTCTGATGGTAATGTATCTTTTGTTCCTTTAATTGCTTTAATATTCGCTGCCATATTAAGCTCCTTAAAAAAATATAGTCAATAGAAAATCGGGTGAAACAATCCACCCGATATAATGAGTTATTATTACTTTGGATTAACAATATCGCGCCAGTCAAGGTCGCCACGCTCAAGGCTATGAATGAGCGCTTCTGCTGTAGCAATATTTGTTGCTACAGGGATATTGTGAACATCACAAAGTCTTAAAAGATTTGCCTCGTTTGGCTCGCCCGGCTTCGGGTTAAGCGGGTCGCGGAATAAGAGCAATAAGTCAATTTCATCGCAGGCAATTCTTGAGCCTATTTGCTGAGCACCGCCCTGACCACCGCTGAGATACTTTTCAATATCCAATCCGGTAGCTTCAGAAACCAACTTGCCGGTAGTACCGGTTGCGCAGATTTTATGCTTGCTTAAAACACCGCAATAAGCTATGCAAAACTGTGTCATAAGTTCTTTTTTAGAATCGTGAGCTATCAATGCTATATTCATTAAATCACGCTCCTTATAAAATGGAAAACTATATTGTCATTGTAGCAGAAAAACCCTTGTTTTTCAACAAAAATTGTTAATTTTTTATTTCTTTTTTCACAATTATGAATTAAGGGCTGCAAAACTCTTTTTGTTTGAAGGATAAAGATTTTTGTAAACCTCAAAATATTTATCGTAAACAGCCTTTGCTTCCATATTTGGAGTAAAGGTTTTTGCAACAGGAATAAGCTTTTTAGCTGCGGCTATTGATTCAACCTCACCTATACCAACAGCAATAAGCACCGCTGCGCCCATTGCACCAACATTCTGAGGTGTATCAACAGTTTCAACAACCTTACCTGTACAGTCTGCAAGAATCTGGCAAGTTAAATCAGAAAGAGCACCGCCACCAACGAAACGGATATGCTCTGAAGATTTAACCTTTTTCTCCTCTGTTTCGAGGAACCAACGAAGGTGATAACAAACGCCCTCAAGCACAGCTCTTATCATTTCGCTCTTGCCTGTTTCGAGGCTTATATTGAAGAACATTCCGCGTGCGTTAGGGTCCTCAAAAGGACAACGGTTACCATGAAGCCAAGGAGTAAATATAACGCCATTAGCACCTGCAGGAACTTTACTTACAACATCTGTCATATAATCATAAAGGCTTGTATATTTACCTTCGTAACCATCAGTAACATTAGTCTTTTCAAGGTAAACACCGATTTCATCAAGAGCTAAATGGTCTTTAACCCATTCAAGACATTTACCTGCAGTTTCAAGCTCACCGAAATAATTGTATCTGCCAACCTCAGCACCTAAAACAGCAGCAATCATAGCAGTTGCATCAACGATACTTTTATCTACAACTGTTGAAACCCAACCTGATGTACCGCTATAAACGTGGGTATCACCCATAGCAACGCTACCTGCACCAACGCCTATAAGAGATGCGTCTCCGCCACCGCCAAAAACAGGAGTACCCGGAGCAAGACCTAATTCAGCAGCAGGTGTAGGAAGAAGCTCACCTATTTTTTCTGCTGAATTTTTAATATCAGGCAAATGCTTCATGTCAACCTTAAGCATTTTGCACATTGCAGGGCTGAACTCATTTTTCTTTATATCATAAAGGAGTGTTGCAAAAGCGGAGTCATGAGTCATACAGAATTCGCCTGTCATTCTTGCAATGAAATACTCCTTAACATCAAGCCATTTATGTACTCTTTTAAAGTTTTCAGGCTCATTCTTTTCAACCCATTTATATTTCCATACAGGGTCTTTAACAGAAGCTGCAACAGCGCCTGTAATCATAAGCGATTTTAAAAGCTTCGGAATAAATGCACCTGCAACCTGAGGACCGTATGCAATACCCTCTTTAAGCTCTTTTCTTGCGCGCTGATCCATATAGCTCATTGCTCTTCTTACAGGCTTTGCATCCTTATCCACAAGAACAAGACCCTGCATCTGTGAGCAGAATGAAATACCACAAATATCCTTTATATCAACATTACACTTGCCAAGAACCTTCTTTGTAGTGGAGCACATAGCATCCCACCACTCCTGAGGCTCCTGCTCTGCACCGCCATCAGGAAAAACATAAAGGTTATAACCCTCTGATGCAGCAGAAACAAGTTTAATTGATTCACCTAATTCAAATATACAAGTTTTAACACCTGTTGTTCCTATATCGTATGTAATAGCGTATTTACCCATAATTATTCCTCTCCCACAAATATATACATTTTAATTATGCACTATTTTATGGTAATAATCAACATTTATTTCTTATAAAGTTGCACAAAAATTAGTACTATGTATTGAACTTCTTGAAAATTGAAAAAATAATAAAAATAATTGAAAAAAAGTGTTGACTTTATTATTTTTTCTGTTATAATAATCAATGTTCTTCGGAGGACGAACAGTTCTTCGCAGTCGGTGTTGATGGCGTTGAGGGTCCACCCGTTCCCATCCCGAACACGGTAGTTAAGCTCAACCGCGCCGAAGATACTTAGTGGGAAGCCGCTTGGGAAAATAGGGCGATGCCGACACAAACAAAGTAACCACCCAATAGGGTGGCTATTTTTTTGCCTTTTTATAGGATAATAAGAGCGGTATAAATCCTGAAAGGAATTATACCGCTTCAGCTTTAATCGAAATAACACTCAACCCTATTAATCGGCACACCCATAGAAGAAAAGCGTTTTTCATACTCTGTCATAACATTTCCTTCATTATATTCTGAATTATGAAGGTCATAGGTAAGCTTTTCTGTTCTTATACCAAAAGCCTCAAACTCTTCAAGAGAGAAATCGAAAAGGCCACGGTTATCTGTCTTGAAATAGATTGCGCCGCCAGGCATTAAAATCTCTTTATAAATTGCAAGAAAGGTTCTATAGGTGAGCCTTCTTTTTTCGTGGCGTGATTTTGGCCATGGGTCAGAGAAATTAAGATAAATTCTGTCTATACTACCCTTTTCAAAAATCTCTGTAAGCTCCTTTGCGTCCACACAGCACACGCGCACATTTGAAAGCTCGCTTTCCCTGACTTTTTCTGCAGCTGTAACAAGAACATCAGAAACTCTTTCAATAGCAAGGAAGTTAACATCAGGCTCTTTAGCGGCAGTACCAACAATAAAATCACCTTTACCGCAACCAATCTCTATTCTCAGAGGATTATCGTTACCAAAAAGCTTTCGGGAATTATTGCCCTCTGCTTTTAAATCCTTTATAACTATATTTCCGCAGGCATCAAGGCGCTCTGCGCCGTGTTTCTTTTTATGTACTCTCATTTCGCACCTCAAAAGTTAAATATATCAAAATTCCAACAGTTATTATAGAATTTATCGTATGTTTTGTCAATCAATACAGGCTTGTATTTTACCTTATATATGTGTATAATCTATACATTATTTTTTAAATTTACATAAAGTGATGTGATTATGTGGATAACGAGAAAAAAGAATCAGCCTTAAAGCTGGACGCTAAAACCGTATCAGCCATTGTTGGTCTTCTTATCATCATATTAGGTGTGGTTGGTGTTTTAACTCAAACAGTAACACCCGGTGAATATGAGGTTGTAGACGGCACTATAATTGATGGTACATACCATATATTAGAGGACTATAAGCTCCCTGTGTGGAAAATATTGTTTTCACCAATAATGTGCCTTTCAAGCAGTCATGCAGGTACAGGCGTACTTATCATATTACTGATTGTACTTATCGGTGGTTCATTTTTAATACTTGAACAATGCGGTGTATTAAAATTCATAATGGCAACCCTGATTAAAAAATTCAGCCATAAAAAATATGCACTTATGGCAGTTGTTACATTTGTTTTAATGGCACTGAGTTCCACCGCAGGTGTTCTTGAAGAATCGCTGACGTTGATACCCATTGCTGTTGCTGTTTCTCTTGCTATGGGTTGGGACTCCCTCGTTGGTCTTGGAATGAGCATTGTATCTATCGCCTGGGGCTTCACTGCCGCAACCTTTAACCCATTCAATGTTGTTACTGTTCAAAAACTTTCGGGACTTGAGGTTTTTTCAGGAACATGGCTCAGATTCATCGTTTTTGTAGGCGTTTACCTTATACTCTTTTTCTTCCTTTACACATACGCTAAAAAGATTGAGAAAAATCCAAAAGCATCGCTTGTTTACGAATCAGATTTAGAGCTCAGAAAGAAATACTCACTCGACGATGCCGAAGCAGTTCTCAACGACGATAACATCAGAAAAGGCACAAAGGCATACCTTACATGTATGCTTATAGACATTGTCTTTATAGTGCTTGATTTTGTTCTGGGCACAGGTGGCGCACTCTCATTACCTGCTATGGCAATTCTGTTTACTACAGGAGGCATTTTAGCCGGTTACTTTACAGGCTCCAACGCAAAGAAGCTCCTTAACACATTTATTGATGGTGTTAAAGCTATATCTCCTGCAGTATTGCTCATAATCTTCGTAATTGCGATTGCATATGTACTTGACGAAGGTAAAATAATGCACACCATACTTTACCATTTCTCAAATATAATGCAAGGTATCTCACCATACGCCGCTATATTCCTTGTTTTAGGTGTTATTGCTCTTTTAGAGTTTGTTGTAAGCAGCGGTACTGCAAAAGCTTTTCTCATTATTCCTCTTGTTGCTCCTTTGGCAGACCTTATAGGTCTTTCAAAACAAAGTGTTGTAACCACCTTCTGTATTGCAGACGGCTTCACAAACCTTTTATATCCTACAAATGGTCTTATGATTATTGCAATAGGTCTTATAAATGTGTCTTACGGCAAATGGCTTAAATGGACCTGGAAACTATTCTTAGGAGAATTTATTTTTTCGGCTTTAATAATGCTTTTAATGGTAGCAATCAATTATAAATAAAAAATTACTCTCTGCTCATTTAATGTGAGCAGAGAGTTTTTCTTAATTATTTATCGTCCTCTTCATCTTCTTCGTCAAACTCAAAGTTGAAATCGTTTTCAGGAATAAAGTTTCCGATAACTTTTTCACCATCTTTAAAGCCATCTTCAACCACAATGGATTCATCCACCCATGACATATCGTTATCTGTATCAATAATTGTTCCATTTTCATCGATTTCGTCTTCTGAAAAATCGTCTCTTCTTCTGAGGATAATAAAAGCAACAGCACCCGCAATAGCAAATATAATTACTGCACCAATAATAAATGGCAACGGAGACTTCTTATCCTCTGCTTGTTGCTCACTTTCAGGAATTTCTTCAAAACGTGCGCTTACAACAACATTTTCAGCGGGCATTTGGAATGTAAGAACATCTGTAGGCTTTCCGTTAACTGTAACGCTACCGGTAACAAGGCGCATACCATCATCAGGATTTACAGTTATAATTACAGGTTCGTTAACGCTGGCTTCTGCAGGATTAATCTCAATTCTACCGCCTTCAACTTGCTTAACTGTTATCTTGAACACCTTAGCATTAGGGTCCGGAACCCATTTAGCATAAATAACAGTACCTTTCTCTGCAAGCATTGTATAGAAACTCCATTTAGTTTCAAAATCAGGGTCTGCATACCAACCATCGAAAATGAATCCTGGTCTTACAGGGGTATCAGGTTCGGTTACGAGTTCAGGCTTTGTAAGAACAGCTTTTAACCGTGGGGTCCCGTTGTTTCTTTCGAGATAAACATAGAAAGCACCTTCAGGCAAAACATCCTCTTCAGATGTAGTACTTACACGTTCTTCATTTTGCTCGTTTCTATCATTTTCGTCCCTATCAATGTTATCAACAGGTTTGCGTGTTGTTGTAGGTTTGAGAGTTGTTGTAGGCTTACGGATTGTTGTGGGAGCATGTGTAGCAGACTGAGTTGGTTCTCTACGTGTTGTTTCTTCTTCAGTTGTATCATAATCAGAAGGGACAAACTCTTCTTCTGTTGTAGGAACCTCCGTATCCTCCTGAGGTTCGCTTTCCGGCTCTGTTTCATACTCTGTTTGTTGGATAGTTTCTTCAACAGTTGCACTCTCATCAGGCTCTGCAAAAACTGTAACTCCACTGCAAAAAATACATAAAGCCATAATCACAGCAAGTATAAATAATAAATTCCTCTTCATCTTTTCATCCTCAATAAGTTGAATCCATGTTTTCGTTAACTATTTCTTTAACTTCTTTTTTAAAGGTTGAATTTTTTATTTTCTCCTGAAGAAGCTCATAGAATTTATCCTCATCAATAGGTAAAGAAACTGTTTCACCAAGCCATGATGAAAGGAAAGCAGCGTTTGAAATTGTTAAACCGTTAATACCTTCCTGACCTGATGCAGTCATAGGCTCATCACGGAGAATTGAGGCTGCAAATTTATTCATAACCTCAATATGTTGGTCATTTCTGCCGTCAAGCTCCGCATCATACTCCTTATACTCTATGCTGCCAAAACCATCTTCTGCATTTTTTGTATAGTCATCCGTTCCGATTGAAAGTTCAAATATGTGAAGCTTTCCATTCTCGCAGATAAGCTTTGCCTTATCAAGAGTAATTTCAAGACGATTTGTACCCGGATAATCGCCTGTTGTTGTAATAAATGTACCTGTTGCTCCGTTAGGATACTGAGCATAAATCATAACATCGTCTTCAACTTCAATGTTATGCCATTTACCTTCGTGGCATATAGCAGTAATTTTTTCAGGCATACCGCAAATCCACTGCCAGAGGTCAAGCTGATGTGGACACTGGTTAAGAAGAACGCCGCCGCCTTCACCTGACCATGTAGCTCTCCATCCGCCTGAATTATAATATGCCTGGGTTCTGTACCAGTCAGTAATAATCCATGTAACTCTCTTAAGCTCGCCAAAATCTTTACTGTCTACAATTTCTTTCGCTTTTCTGTAGAGACAGTTTGTACGCTGATTGAACATAATACCGAACTTTTTATCGCTCTTATCAGCAACAGCATTCATTTCACGAACCTGTTTAGTATAAACGCCTGCAGGCTTCTCGCTCATTGCATGAAGACCCTTCTCCAAAGCCTCAATAACAAGAGGGGGATGGTCATAGTGAGGTGTTGCAACAAGAACTGCATCAACATCGCCTGAATCCATAAGAGCACTTGCAGTGCTGTATGTATTTACTTCAGGGAGTTGCTCTTTAGCCCATTCCAATCTATCAGGCTTAATATCTGCTACTGCAGTTATATCAAACTCAGGCATAGCGCCTTTAAGGTAGTTTTTAATATGGCTTGAACCCATATTACCTACACCGATAATACCTAAACGAACTTTTTGCATATATATCTTCCTTTCATTGAAACAGTTTGTTTTGTATATCCTACTCCTCTTTGTGAAAAATACAAAGGGAGGTCATTTATGAAAAACAATGAAAAAACTAATAAAACGAAAATCGAAAACAAAGTAAACGAAGTAATCGACGCCTATAAAAATCTTGATAACAGAATCAAAAGTGATGTAGACGGTTCTTACACAGGTGTTCCTCTTGACGAACTTAAACAACCTGTTCAGGATGCGGACGACTTATAACTTCATCTCTTTTTTATCTTCCTGCCTTTTTTCCTATTGTTGATAGCGTGGCTACCTGAAATTGCGAAAGCAGAAACTGCTGTAAACAAGCCTTGGAGCACCAAAAGGCTTACTGCGCTGAGATTATGAAGCCCTGACACAAAGGAAAGGACTGCAACAAGAGCAATACCTATACCCATAGCACAAATTTGGAATGTGCTGAGCACCTGTTTAAAATCACCTAGGGAAATAGCACTTTTTATAGCGTAAAGGAAACTATGAGCGTTGCCGTCATGTATAAGCAATGCATCTGCAGCAGTTGTGGTTTCCTTTACATATGATTTATAAACATCACCGGAAACAG
Organism: Clostridiaceae bacterium; assembly: GCA_904501675.1. GTDB lineage: Bacteria > Bacillota > Clostridia > Oscillospirales > Acutalibacteraceae > DTU089. Next base: position 3,288 of record CAJGCL010000063.1, on the reverse strand, counting down.
CAGAAAGAATTTTCACACCGCTTTGGTGAACTGAAAGCTTACGAGACACCATTTCGTCTGTAATGTTAGCATCATCAGAACGAATAAGAAGAGTTATACTGTTGCTTTCAATCTTCTTTAACATTGATGCATTTTTAGAGTCTATATCGTAAGAAATAATGAAAACTGCCGCTGCTTTCCCGTCAATTGCAAGGTAAAGAGGATACCGGTCTTCTTTCAGATGCTTTGCGATTAAAGCGGTATCGGGAATTTCAACATTATGGTTTCTCAATAGGTCTTCATTTCCCACTAAAATTCTACGATTGAATATCCATGCAGAAAGGCCTAATTTATCCTCATACGCCAACGTATCAACAGGCGGAAGAAGAGAGGTTTCGCCTACGATAACTCTTTTGAAAAGGTTACCTAAAGGACCTCCTGAAGCAATAGCCAATGTAGCGGTATAAATAATAGCCTCATCAATCTGTATATCATAAAACGGATGAATTCCGTAAACGTTACCGCCATGTTCATCAAAAACATTCCGCGAATCAACTGCTACTGCATTTGACTTTTCGCACATTTTTAATGCCTGCCAACCTGAAACCATAGCTCCATTATTACGAAGTCCGCCTGAAACCTTCTGGATTGCAACACTTTCCACAAGACATGAAAGATATGGTACACTTACGCACACGGCACCGCTCAATGCTGTTATAGCATTGCGTATATCATTTGTTATAAGCAATGTAAGAGCGCCTACCACAATAGAAGCAACAAGGCTTATAGGTATAAGTTTTTTATTTATATCATCAGAAGGATAATACATTCCTGAAAGTTCAAGGAAACGCCTCGGGAAAAGTGTTTTCTGTGAAGACAATACCTCTGGAGAATCAAGAAGCAAACCTCTGCCTATTTCAAAGGCAGTCTCCTCTTTTTCTATGTGGTTGATTGAATATATATTTTCTCTTGATGATAAGTAATCAAAGTTTTCTGATATTCTCTTGATTTCAAGATACTCGCCTGCCATATTCAAAGCCAACGCAAATACGGAACAAACAGAAAATAAAGTTACGCCTGATTCAAACGGAGCATCTGTAGTAAGAAGAACAATGCATTGAATAAGGGATGCTACCAACGCCACAAAGCAACCTGTGTGCCTGTTAAACTTTAGCCCCTTAATAGCTTTAACGCCATCTGAAATAACACTAAAATTAACAGCACATGGAACAATCGTTAAAATAATTGAAATTATGATTGTTGCGGCGCCGCCTTCGTTACCCTTTGCAAGAAGAGAAAGCATAAGAAGAACTAACGCACTCACCACGCTTGCAATAAGACCTGCAAGCGCACTTGTTTTTCTCTTTTTAAGGTAATATTTGACCTTAAATTTATCATCAGCAGTACGATATTCATCAGTACCATAGCGCTTTTTTTCTTCAGTTTTTTCTTCTTCAGTTATATCACTTGTAATTGCAAAAGTACTTACCTTAGCTTTGCGTTTCTGAATAAGTTCCTCTTCAACCTGACGTTCATCAACTATGGGCACTTCTGTAGTATGAAAACCTTCAAAGCTAAGCTGAGCATCATCCTCATCTGCAATTTCAAACTCGTGAGCATCCCCATCTGTTACCGCAAGAGAACGAAGAGCAATTGTTTTTGTATGAGTTTTATCATCAAAAACAATCGTTTTATCTCCTACATCTGCAGAAGCCTTACTATCCGGTACAAGATTTGGCACAGGAGTAAAATCTGATGTAGCAGCAAAATTGCTTTTCTTTTTTACAAAACCACCGCGTTCGAATTTTTGATCTTCAAGAGGAACAAAAATATGCTCCGTAGTTTTCTCAATATTCTGTATAGGTTTATTAAAGAATTTATCACGATATTTTTCACTGACAAAGCTACCATAAACCTGAGGTTCTGCAACGCTCTCAGATTTTTCAACTGTTTCAGTAATAATATTGTGCTTTATATTTTCATTATGAGATGGTCTCGGATTAAACGCCACCGTTTTCGGTGTTGGAGCAACCTCTTCCACACTTGCAGGTGAATTTTCTTCTTTAGGAAGCATACCACTTTCCTGAAGAAGCTCATCTATTTCCTCCAAAGACCATTTTTTTGGTGTTTTGTTTTCTTCAAACATTTATTAATCACCTTAAGGTTTTATATATCTCGTTGCTTTGAAATTTCGTACATAAGAATTCCCGCTGCAACAGAAGCATTAAGTGAATTGATTTTTCCCTTCATTGGCATAGAGAGAACAACATCGCATTTTTCTTTAACAAGTCTGCCTACACCCTTACCCTCAGATCCGATAACAAGAGCTACTGCACCTTTAAGGTTTGCGTTGTAGAAAGGCTCGCCATCCATATCTGCACAATAAACCCACAAGCCCTTTTCTTTAAGCTCATCAAGAGTCTGAGGGATATTTGTTACCCTTGCAACATGCATAAACTCAACTGCGCCTGCAGATGTTTTGGAAACAGTGAAACTGAGAGATGCGCTACGCCTTTTCGGAACTATAACACCATGAGCGCCTGCCGCCTCTGCAGTTCTTATTATTGCGCCTAAATTATGAGGGTCTTCAATTTCATCGCACACTATGATGAAAGGTGGCTCACCTCTCTCTTCGGCAGTATCGAAAATATCTTCAACTGTAGAATACGCCTTAACCGCACCTACGGCAATTATGCCCTGATGGTTGCCATGGCCACACATAAAGTCAAGCTTTTTGCGGTCTACTTCTTTGATAGGAAGTCCTGCATCCTTCGCGTCTGCAAGAATCTTCGGAATTGAGCCTGAACGCTCACCGCGAGCAACCATAACGCTATCAATTGGCCTACCTGCCTTAATAGCCTCGGTTACGGAATTTCTGCCGAAAATTATATCTTTATCGTTTTCTTTTTCTTCTGCCTCAAAGGATTTTTTTCTATCGTCAAAATCTCTTTTTCGGTCATTGAATCGTTTATCGTTTTTTTCCTTATACATACAGTTTCCTTATTTAATTACGCATTATGAATTACGATTTACGCACTAAAACTTATGCCTTTGGTATAAGCTTTTCCTTACCGCCCATATATGGTCTTAATGCTTCAGGAATGTTTACGCTACCATCTGCATTAAGGTTATTTTCAAGAAATGCAATAAGCATTCTTGGTGGAGCAACAACTGTGTTGTTAAGAGTATGTGGGAAGTATTTTTTATCCTTACCGCCTGTACGGATTTTAAGACGTCTTGCCTGAGCATCTGAAAGGTTTGAGCAAGAGCCAACCTCAAAATATTTCTGCTGACGTGGGCTCCAAGCCT
>CAJGCL010000062.1 GCA_904501675.1 Clostridiaceae bacterium | reverse complement strand
CCTTTTCAAGCGGTACATCCATACCCTCCGCAATCATAACCTGCACTTCTCGTGGGAGATAGCCATAAATACCCTGGGCCTCCTGCATAACGTGCATAAGCTGACTCTTATCGCCATTGCATTCTGCGATAACTGCATCAAGTTTAGCCTTCTGCTCTGGAGTACCCTTAAAAGGTATTGTGCTGATTTTCTTGACCATTCAGATTTCCTCCATTCAAAATATGTTATTTTGCATTTTCTGCAAAAACATTTACTAATTTTACGCATTACTGCGTATATGTATAATATTACATAATAATATGACACATATATCAAAGATTATAGCACAGTTCCATTCCTGTTGTCTATAGCAAAATTCGACTTTTTAGTCGTTTTTGATATTTTTTTAACATTTTTCCATATTGCACAAAACACAAGGTATTTTTTCTATGTCCTTTTATAATTAAACATCAAATGCATCACTATGTAAATTAAAGTTTTTATAGCATTTTAGCCCCTTGTGTGATACAATTAATTTGTATATAGACTCTTACTGGGAGGAATCTTTATGAAAATAAGTGAAATTAAATCAATTCTTGATGCAGAGCTTATCTGTGGTGAAGAATTTCTCGAAAACGAAGTATTCACAGCTTGCGGTAGTGATATGATGAGTGATGTTCTTGCATACGTTAAAGAACAGGCAGTTCTTCTTTCAGGTCTCGTTAACCCTCAGGTTGTAAGAACTGCTGAAATGATGGATATGAAATGTATTGTTTTCGTACGCGGAAAACATCCTGATATGGATATGATTGACCTTGCAGTTGAAAGAGATATTGTTCTTTTAGGTACAAACCTTGAAATGTTTACTGCTTGCGGTCTTCTTTATAAAAACGGCCTTAAAGGAGGCAGCGGAATATAATGGAACCCCTTAGATTACATTATGATGTTAGCGGAACTGATTTCACCTGTGCAGGTGAAGCCTCCGGTAAAATCAAAAAAGCTTTAAAGGAAATTGGTTTCAGTGCCGCCCTTACAAGAAAAGTTGCAATTGCCGTTTATGAAGGCGAAATCAACATGGTTATTCACGGCGGTGGTGGTGTAATAGATGCAGAAATCACACCTGATTGCATTTCAATTATTCTTGCAGACCAAGGTCCGGGTATTCCTGATATTTCTCTTGCGATGCAGGAAGGATACTCAACTGCACCTGAAAATGTGCGCCAGTTAGGTTTTGGCGCAGGTATGGGTTTGCCTAATATAAAAAAGTACACCGACGAAATGATTATTGAATCAGAGGTAGGTAAAGGTACTACCATAAAATTAAAGGTTTTTCCCGAATAATAGAAGCGTAATTTTCAGCACATAAATTCATGCACGGAAAGGAGTTTTTATGGATACATACTTCCATTCAGTTCGTCTCGACAAAGACAAATGTCGTGGCTGTACCAATTGCATAAAACGTTGTCCTACTCAAGCAATTCGTGTACGCGCAGGCAAAGCAATTATTGTTAAAGAGCGTTGCATTGACTGTGGCGAATGTATACGTGTTTGTCCTCACCATGCAAAAATTGCATCAAGCGATTCTCTTGACAGAATCAAAGATTATAAATACACAGTAGCGCTCCCCGCTCCTGCGTTATACGGCCAATTTAACAACCTTGACGATGTTAATATTATTCTCAACGCCTTACCAAAACTGGGCTTTGATGCTGTATTTGAGGTTTCCAAGGCGGCAGAATTAATTTCAGAGGCAACAAGGATTTTTATGGAAACACAAAACCCCATAAAGCCTGTTATTTCTTCTGCTTGCCCTGCAATTGTACGTCTTATAAAAGTCTGCTTCCCTGAGCTTATTGAAAATATGCTTCTTATTAATGCCCCTGTAGAGGAGGCAGGCAGACTTGCTCGGGAAAAGGCTGTGCAGAAAACAGGCTTAAAGCCTGAAGAAATCGGTATTTTCTTTATTACCCCCTGCCCTGCTAAAATAACTTCATTCAAGCAACCAATAGGCGTTGAAAAATCAAATATTGATTGTGCTGTTTCAATTAAAGATATTTACCCTGTTTTGCTCAAAGCTATGGAGCACACGGAAGCAACAGACGAGCTTATAGCAATGCACGAATCAGGAGTTATCGGCATAAGCTGGGCAACAAGCGGTGGCGAAGCTTCAGGCACACTTAACGATAACGCCCTTGCTGCAGACGGAATCGAAAACTGTATGAAGATTCTTGAAGAGGTTGAGCGCGGAAATCTTGACACAATTGACTTTATTGAATTAAATGCTTGTCAGGGTGGTTGCGTAGGCGGTAGCCTTACTGCAGAAAACCCCTTCATTGCAAAAACACGATTAATAAAATTGAGAAAATACAGTCCGATTGCCTGTAACAGACTTCCGGCAAAAACAGTTCCCGACCATCTTTTCTGCAAAACACCAATTGAACCTTGCGATGATGTTATGAAGCTTGCCGATAATCTTTCAGAAGCAATGGAAAAAATGAGCAAAATGAAAGAGCTTCTTAAAATATTCCCAGGCCTTGATTGCGGCACTTGCGGTGCTCCAAGCTGCAAAGCCCTTGCAGAAGATGTTGTAAAAGGCTTTGCTACTGAGCAGGATTGCGTTTTCAGAGCAAGAGAAGAGCTTCAGGATATTGAAGATGCTGATGTGCTCAGCACATTTATTCCTGCACCATTCAGAGACATAAAAGAGGATTGATTATATGACAGTCTATGAACTTCAAAAAGAACTAAATCTTACATATCTTTGCAACGAAGAAGAAGCACAAACAAAAGAAATAGACGGTTGCTACTGCGGAGACCTTCTCAGTTGGGTAATGTCAAGAGCGGAGCCGGGCAATATCTGGCTTACAGTTATGGGAAATGTAAATTCAATCGGTGTTGCAGTGCTTGCAGATATTTCCTGCATTGTTCTCACAGAAAACGCCGCCCTTGATTATGACGCAAAACAAAGAGCCGAGCAACAAGGCGTTGTAATTCTTACCACAGAGAAAAACGCATATCAGCTTGCAGCCGAGATTTCAAAGATAATATGAAAATAGCCTACGATTTTCACATTCACTCTTGCCTGAGTCCTTGCGGCGATGGTGATATGACACCCCAAAACATTGTCAATATGGCAAAAATAATGGGATATGACGCCATCGCGCTTACTGACCATAATACCTCAGGCAATTGTGAAGCAGTTATGAAAGCAGGTAAGGAAATCGGTTTGACTGTAATACCGGGTATGGAGCTATGCACCACAGAAGAGGTTCATATTGTCTGTCTTTTCCCTGATATTGAAAACGCAAAAAACTTTTCAGATTATGTATACAGCACTCTTCCACCTGTAAAAAACAAACCTCAGATTTTCGGTGAGCAGATATACATGAACGAAAACGATGAAATTACAGGCACCGAAGAAAAGTTACTTATAACCGCAAGCGGAATAAGTTGTGCAAAGGTAGTTTCAATCGTAACTGAACATGGCGGAATCTGTTACCCTGCTCATATAGACCGCTCCTCTTTCAGTATTCTCTCTAACCTAGGTATGATAGATGAAAGTTTCGGTTTCAATTGTGCAGAAATATACGATTTATCGAAAGAAACGGAGTTAAAAGAAAAGCATCCGTACCTGAAAGAATTGAAAATCATTTCAGATTCAGATGCTCATTACCTCGAAAAAATGCGTTTACCCGACAACTGTTATATTGACATTGCCAAGAACACAATAGAAGAAATATTTAATCACTTAAATAAATGACCTTTTCCTTTGGTAATCCAGGAAAAGGTCATTTATTTTTTAATAGTTAGCCGTACACTTTACACCTGACTGGAACCAGCTACGGTAGTTACCATAGCAAGCTCTTACTGTATAGGTATATGTAACCCCACTTTTAGCAGTTTTATCAACATATGTAACATTTGCATTACCTGTTGTTTTACCAATTAATGTCCAAGATTTATCACCCTCGGCCTTTCTGAAAACTGCATACCATGTAGCCACAGGAACCTTTTTCCACTTAACAGTTATACCGCTAGGATAACTTAACGCAGACACCATCTTAGGTGTGTTAAGGTAAACGGTTTTCCAACCGTACGAGTTGCAACCTGAAAGAGTTTTTGAACCATATGCCCTTACAGTATATGTATACTGTACGCCTGCCTTAATATTTGTATCAAGGTACGAGTTTCCTGTTACAGTATCAATTTTAGTCCAACTCTTTGCGTTACCGGCTTTTCTGTAAACATAGTAACTTGTTGCACCCTTTATTCTTTTCCACTGAAGGTAAACACCCGTTGTAGAGTTAGAAATCTGAACTGTAGGTGCAATAAGATATTTTACAGATTTACCTGCATAATTAAAGCTTGAAACGTTAGCTCCGTTAACAGCTCTCACAGTATAGGTATATGTTGAAAGGTTGTTAACCGCTGTATCTCTGTAGAGAGTTGCAGTAGTATTACCAACATACGTCCAAGAGGTTGCACCGTCTACTTTTCTATATACATTATACGACTTAGCGCCGGGCACTGCATTCCAGAAGCAAGTTACTGCTCCATATCCATTAGCAACGGATGTCATCTTTGGGGTAGCAAGATGCATAACGCGCCAACCATTCATATTGCAACCTGAAAGGAGCTTACCTGTATACGCCTTAACTGTATACAAATATTCTGTACCACTCTTTACAGATGCATCTGTATAATAAAGAGTTTTAACGCAAGCAATTCTTGTCCAATTCTTTGCGTTTGGTGTTTTTCTGTATATCCAGTAGCCTACAGCTGCATCATTTTTATCCCATTTAAGATAAACGCCACTTGGTGAATTTGAAATAGCAGGTGTAGGTGCTTTAACGTATGTCATACACTTTGCAAGATACGCACTCGCGCTGTCATCATTAACCGCTTTTACTGTATAGCACATTATCTTGCCGTTTATACATTCAGTATCAGTGTATGAAAGCACATTTGCATCTACTGTTGTTATATAAGTGTAATACTTTTCGCCATAGATTTTTCTATAAACTCTATAGCCTGTTGCACCTTTAACAGCGTTCCATGTGAAATTCTGTCCTTCGTAAACATTTGTAACACCTTTGATTTTAGGAATTTCAAGAAAAACGCTTCTTTTACCTGTTGAATGAACACTGGTAAGTTCACCATTGTAGCAACGAACAGAATAATATACTTCCTCACCTGCTGAAACAGCGTTATCAACATAGCTCAAGGTTTTGGAATCAAGACTTGCAACAAGCTTATATCCACCATTATTACTTTCTGATTTGTAAAGGTAATATTTTTGGGCACCTGCAACAGCCTTCCATGAAACCTTTGTGTAGTTCGAACCATTTGCAGTTGTGATTTCGTTGGCAGGAGCAATATATCTGATCTGAGCCTTTGCCGGCTTATGAACAACACTTATACTTCCGTTTATCACAAGACCTACAGCATATGAATATGTTTTGTTACTTACAACATCTGTATCAATGTATTCAGCTTTCTTCGACTCGCCTATAGGAGACCATACACCATCAACACATCTGTAAACAACATACTTTTCTGCATTTGTTTTTGCAGACCAGCTTACTTTAATACCACCTTCATAAAGTTCAGGCGTTGCCGGAACCGGTTCATTCCATCTGTATAAAGAATTGGATGAATCACTTGATTTGCTTTCGCCTAAAGCGTTTATTGCAATTACTGTATATGAATAAGTGTTGCCATTCTGAACATTTTTGTCTGTAAAAATAACATTGGTATTACCCTCAACAGTACCTATCTGCTCTGTATTTCCAAAACTATCTTTACGGAAAACTGCATACGAAACAGCGCCACCAACACGATTCCATGTAACTTTAATTCCATCAACCTCATTGGTTGCATTCACATTATCAGGTGCTTTTATAAAGTATATAACGCTTGACTCTATTTTCGCACCTTCGGAATTGTTTATTATAGGTGTAACCGCATACACATACTGTGTACCACTGGAAAGACCTGTATCAGCAAAAGATGACACATTATTTTTCACTGTACCAACCTTAGTCCACGCGTTAGAAGAAAGTGGCCTGCGGTGAATTGAATATCCATCAACTCCGGGTACTGATTTCCAATTTACTTTAACACCATTTTTCTCAATAAAGAGCGTTGTCACCTCTGTGCATGGCACACGTGTAATTGTGTATCCGGATGTGTTATATGCGCTATCGCCATTATTGGTACAAACCTTTATTGAATATGTATATGTTTTACCTGCTTCAACCTCTGTATCCTCAAAAAATATTGAGCCTGTTTCAGCATATGGAGCAAGGGCAGCGTCGACACCTATAACTCTTTTATAAATAATATATTTTGTTGCTTTAGGGTGAGCAGACCACTTTAGTTGAACACCACTCATAGTATTAGTTACTGAAGTAAATACGGGTGTCTTAACATAAATTACCTTTTCACCTGAAGAAGCAAATAAACTTTCAAACGTATCGGTAGCAGAGTTCACATCATACTCATATTCTACTCCATCTGTAACAGAAGTATCCTTAAATACAGGGTTAAGCGAAGCTGACCTCACAGCAATACGCTTCCACTCTTTTTCACCCGCAACACGGCGCATAATATTGTAGTTTTGAGCCCCGGCAGTAGCGGTCCACGCGATTTCAATACCACCAGCCACGTTCTTCACATAATCAATCTGTGGCTTTGCAATAAACTTAGCAGTAAGACCGGAAGACTCTATACTCTCCGTTCCTAAGTTATTAACTGCGGTAATTGTATATGTGTAGTTCACTCCGCTGACAAGGCCTTTATCTGAAAAGCTTGTGATGTTCTTACCCGCAAGCTCTCCTACCTTTGTTTTACCTGAATCCGGAGTGCTACGATAAACTACATAACCATCTGCACCTGTAACAGCAGACCAGGTTATATCAAAGCCCTCAAGAGTTGGTTTAATAGAATTTGCCTTAGGCGCTTCAAGGGTAGCTATATTTCTGTAGCTTTGAATAAGTTGAAGACCATCAGCAGTCGTAATATTTTTGTCTATCTCGCTTGTTGAATAATATTCCTTACAGAAAAATTCAACATTAGTTTTAGGTCTTGACTCATCTATTACCTCAAAGACCATATTGAAAAAGCCTTTTGCTGCAATCCCTGTAGAAACAGCAGTCTCGTTCATATAAGCGATAGAATAAACATTAGCATCTTCTTCAGTAACTCCATGAACGAAAGTTCCTTCAAAGTTCTGGGTTGTACCTGTATTGTTATTTGTAGTCTGTGCAGGTGAGCAATAAGCAGTTTCTGAATCAATCTTGGAAACAGGCTTAAGCACAGTACTGTCAAACTTGACAAGAATAACTGCGCCTGCAATATTTTTCTGCTGAGCAGTTATGTTTATAGTATAATGCAATAAACCATCTTTAACAGGTGAGCTTGTTACAGCAAATAAACTTTTAACATTATATGCCGCCACAGTTTCTATTGCAGTAACACTAAAACATGATATGCAAATTACAATGCAAAGAAGCATTGATAAAACTTTTTTAAACATAAATTTCTCCTAAAACTTAAGTTAACAAGAATTTAAGTTCCCAAAATCCCCCGTGCGCAAGCACGAGGGATTAAATTTTAAATGTTATCTCCTTGCGGAAACGCCCTTAGTGTTATATGAACTGAGGGTTGTACCGTAGCAAGCACGCACTGTATAAGTATATGTTACGCCACGTGATGCATTCTTATCAATGAATGTTGTACTGTTAGCGCCGCCAACTGTACCAACTCTCACCCAACCTGAACTTGCGGTTTTACGGTATACGTAGTAACCTGTTGTACCTGCAACCGGTTTCCATTTAACTGTAATACCACCATTTGCACTTGCTGCGCTTACGAGAACAGGGTTAACAATCCTCTTAAGGAAAAGACCTGTAGTATCAAACGCACTGTACCATCCCTTATCTGCAGTACCTGCAACAGCTCTTACAGTATATCTGTAATACTGGTTATTAGCGTTTGCAATCTTAGTATCTGTAAAAGAGGTTTTCTGAGTTGCACCAAGGTAATACCAATATGTTGAACCTGCACCTCTGCGGTAAACTCTGTACCATGTTGAACCGCCACCATTTACTGCATTCCATGTAACTGTTATACCATTACCGGCATTGGAAACAGCTTTAAGTTTAGGTGTTGCAACATATTTAAGGTAAAGACCTTCTGTATCAAAACCACTATAGATTGTATATGCCTTACCATAACTATCCTTACCTTCATAAGAAGCTCTTACAGTATATCTGTAGTAGTTACCACTCTTTGGCTTTGCCTCTTTGTTTTTCTTTGCATCATTAGGGAAGTAGTTTGCAGTTTCAAGGTCTGTGAATGTATCCAATGTTGCAGGGAAATCACCAAGGTAATACCAATAGTTAACACCTGCACCACGGCGATAAATTCTGTAGCTTGTAGCACCTGCAACCTTATTCCACTTAATTGTTACACCGCCAACAGCATTTGTTCTGCTGATAAGGTCAGGTGTTTCAAGGAAACGGCACTCTCTGCCTATATCATCGTAACCTGTAAGACCATCTGCGGTTTTTGCTTCAACAGTATACTGGTAAACCTGGTTGCCTATAACAGATGCATCAACATATGCTGTTACTGTTTTACCGAGAGTAGCAATCTTTGTCCAACCGGTTTGATTTGGTAATTTACGATACACAAAATACTGTGTTGCACCATCAACTGCAGTCCATTTAAGCTGTACACCAGGAATTTCATTGTAGCAAGATGTAAGCTTTGGAGCAATCATCTTTGTCATTGATACAACGGAATCAAAGCTCTTTGTACCATCATTTGCTACAGCTCTTACTCTATATGTATATTTCTGACCTGCAACAATGTTTTTGCTGTCAATATACTCAAGCACACCGCCTGTGAGTGTTGTTAATGATTGATATGTTGTGCTGTTGCCGTCTGCTCTTTCAATAACATACTTATCCGCACCGCGAACTGCTGTAATTTCAATTCTAACCTTACCCTCACCGCTGTTTCTTGCAGTGAAAACAGGAGCAGAAAGAGACTTTGCTGAAAGCACATGGGCAGACATATCTGCAACTATAGTACCCTTATAAGCTTCAATCATATAAGAGTAAACAACACCGCTTGACATCTGAGTATCGTTATATGATACACCTGATGTTACTGTTGCAATTTTTGTATATGATGTATCACTTGCAGTTTTTCTGTAAACTCTGTAGCCTTCTGCGTTAGCAAGCTTATTCCATGTAAGTGTAATACCATTTTTAATCGCGGTATACTTAAGTAAAGAAACTGTACCAAAATTCATACCCTGTGCACCTGTAGGATTTATCGCACTGTAATACGAACCACTGTTCGCACGGATAGTATACTTGAATTCTGTGTTCTGCGCTGCACTCTTATCTTCAAACCTTGTAGTATTTGATGTGCCAATTTCTGTACCATTTCTGAAAATAGTATAGCTATCTGCACCTGATACTGCATTCCATGTTACATAAATACCACTTGCGTTTGTTCTTGAAACGATATTTACAGGTGTGTTAAGTCTCTTGATTGTTTTACCTGCAGTATCGTATGCGCTACAACCAGTAGCATTTTTAGCAACAACTGTATATGTATAAGCTGTACCACTTACAGCTGTAGTATCGGTATAAGACGCTGTATTGGACGTACCGATTGGAGCAAAAGCACCATTACCAGTTTTTCTGTAAACATCATATGATGTTGCAGTTGAAACCTGACCCCAAGTAATATAAATACCATTATCTTTGTTCTCGATTGTTTTTAAAGCAGGCTTTGCAAGTCTTGTAGCAACAACCTGAGAAGAAACATCACTCTTGAGTGAGTCATTTGCAATCGCACGAACTGTGTATGCATATTTAATGTTATCTGATACATTTGTATCAACAAAGCTAAGACTTGATGAATCAAGAGTTTTTATTAAAGAGAACGTGCCACCATTTACACTCTTTTTAACTTCGTAACTGTTTGCACCACCTACAGCAGTGACAGAAATCTGCAAACCATCTGAAACATTAGCGATATAAAGATTAGGCACCGCAATATATACTGCTGAAGGATATGCACAAGCCAAACCCGCTGTGTAGTTCTTGTAATGCGCACGAACAGAATAGGTATACTTTACACCGCTGGCTGCAGAAGTATCTGTATACTCTGTCCCTGTAACATTAGTTACCTTTACAAACTTGCTGTCGTCCTCTGAAGCAAGCTTTCTGAGAACATCATAATCTGTTGCAATTGAAACAGGGCTCCAACTTATCTTTATACCATTGGAAACTGCACTTGCTGTTGCACTTTCAATAGCACCAAAGTACATTCCTGACATACCTTCACTCTTTGCTGTTTCGCCTGACTCGTTAACAGCAGATACGTTATAAGTGTATTCTTTGTTTTCTTCTATAGAAATATCTGTGTATAAGGTAGCGTTTTCAACCTCGAAAACCTTACCATCATTACGATAAACATTGTAATAATCTGCACCTGTACAAGGTTTCCACTGTACTTTGATTGAACCCTTTGTAGAATCAACTGCAGAAATCACAGGAGTGCACAATGTTTTGAATGAATGTGAATATATCTCCTGTGTAACACCGTCTGCTTTTTTGAGATCGTTGTCAATATCATCATACGTAACAAATTCAACACATGTAAATTTTACTGTTGTTTCTGGTCTCTCATCTGAAATTGCTTTGAATTTAATTGTAATAAAGTCAGTATTTTGACCTATATTAACGCCATTAGCAACAATATAAGCCACAGTATATTCATCAGTTTTACCGTTTTTGAAACCAGTTTCATACATACCGGGAACATTTGGTGTGGAATTACCGCCTGCCGCAGTACCGGAAACGAGCTCTAAAACAGCAGGATCAAAGTTTATACAGAAATTTGCACCAACAAGTTTTTCAACGCCCGCCTTAAGTGATATTGTATATGTGATCTCATCATTCACATATTCTGATGGTGTTACTGCAATTGATGTACTTACATTAAATGCAGCGCTTGCAGGAATTATTGCTGCAGACAAAACAGATAATGTCATAATAACTGCAAGCAATATTGAAATTGATTTTTTCAAAATAAATCCTCCTAAATCGGATAGTTTTGCGAATAATCAGATATATTTAGCGTTTAATAACTAATCCGTTTGAATCAAATCCGCTATAGTATCCGCCAACCGCTCTTACTGTATATCTGTAGTAATTACCTACTTTTACATTCT
>CAJGCL010000061.1 GCA_904501675.1 Clostridiaceae bacterium | reverse complement strand
GGTTAAGCTCAATTATATCCAGTTTTCCGTATAGGGAAAGTCTTTTAGAATATTCATCAATAGCATCTCTTAGATACTTCTCTTTGAGTTTGCCTAAGCAAATAACAGTAGTGTTCATTATTGTAAACCTAAAAACGGAGCAGGGTCTAATCTGTTACCGTTTACCCTTACTTCAAAGTGAAGATGTGCACCAAAAGAATAGCCTGTGTTACCAACTCTGCCTATGGTCTGTCCTTTTTGTACAACATCGCCTGCACTTACCATAATTGAATTATCAAGCATATGAGCGTAAAGTGTTTCTACGCCGTTGCCGTGGCTGATTACCACGAAGTTGCCGTAACCGCCTGTGTTCCAACCTGCTTCTGTGACTGTACCTGATGCACCTGCAACAATAAGCTTACCTGAAGCGTTTGCACCTGAAATATCAATGCCTCTGTGGTAACCAAGGCTTCTGTGGCCAAATGGCGATGTTACAGTGTATAAATCAACAACAGGCCAACAGAACATACCTGTAGTCTGAATGACAGTGTATGAGCCCATAGAAAGGCTGTTTGCCCTTATGCCTCTTTCAACAATCTGTGAAACAGGGGGAGTGATAGCAAAGCTCATAAGCTCTTCGGAATAAACCTTCTGGTTATCAATATAAGTAACGAGGTTTATATTGTATTCTTTACCATTTGCGCCTGCACGCCTTATACGGCTATCTCCCATAAAGAGTTTGTTTGTTTGTACTTCAACAGTTTCAAATGCAGTATCAGCATATGCCTTTTCACACTGAGCATAAAGAATTTTTATTTTGTTGTTAAGTACAGCCTGAAGCTCATCAGTAGAAAGAATTTTTTTGCTATCCTGAGCGTAGTATGACTGTATGAGCCTTACGCTCTGAGAAAAAGAAACAGTTGAGTTGGGATAGAGCTTTTTTGCGAGAAGGTAAACATTATCAATGCTCTCTCGGGCTTTCTTGGGGTCTGTTACAGCGCCAATGAACTCATCATCAATGTAAATTTCGTAAACAGGTATAAGTCCATCTCCAAGCTCTTTAATTATAAGGTCGCTTATAGCGGTTGCTGTTTTAAGTTTGTGTGCCTGTACCTTTGCTTCAGATTCATTTATCTGCTCAAAATCCTTAGAACCTAAAACCTTTAAAGCGTAAGCTTTAGCAACATCTGCTTCAGTCTGGCTGTTTGTGTAGCCTATTGTTTCATCTCCTACTTTTATGCAAATAGCATCAACCTTGTTGCTGTTTGCATTCGCAAAGTAAATTGAACTTGAAACAACTGCACAAATAAGCACAACAACAAAAGCTCTCCTGAGAAAAATCTTAGCAGAGGAAAACGAAGCTTTATTAAATTTTAAAATGCCTTTTACAACGTTAAGGGCTTTTCTGAAAAATCCGATTACAAGAGCTTTGGGCATAACGCCTAAACTTGTAATGCAATCATAAAGTTTGTCAAAAAAGTTCATTTAATACCTACTTAAAAAATATTTAAATAATTATACCACACTTACATCCTATTAACAATAGAAAAACAATTAATAAATTTTAAATGTATCAAAAATGTAACAACTATTGTTTATTTATGAAGAATGTGGTATTATAAAACTATATATGTGAAAATGTGCCCTGAGGCAGGTGATATACGGTGAGAAATAAGGAATATTACAGAACTTTTGCAGAGGTTTCTATAGATGCAATAGAGCATAATCTATCTCAATTGAAATCTAAATTAAAGAAAGATGTTTTAACTCTTGCAATAGTTAAAGCAGATGCCTACGGCCATGGTGCAGTTGGCGTAAGTAAAGCTATTCAGGATAAAGTAGATTATTTTGGTATTGCAGAGCTTATGGAGGCTGTAGAGCTCCGCGAGGCAGGAGTTGAAAAGCCTGTTCTTGTTCTTTCGTATACATCACCGTATCTCTACGAAACACTTATTCAAAACGAGCTTACTCAGACTATTTTCAACTACGATGACGCCGTTGAGCTTTCTAAAGCAGCGGTACGACTCAATAAGATTGCTCGTGTTCATATTGCGGTTGATACAGGTATGTCCCGTATAGGCTTCTTCTGTAATGACGAAAGCGTTGAGGTTGTTAAACGTATAAATGATCTTCCTAATATATACATTGAGGGTATCTTCAGCCACTATGCCTGCGCTGATTGTGAAGACAGGTCAACAACAAATAAGCAATTGCAGGTTTTTAAAGATTTTATAAAAGCTCTTGAAAATCGAGGAATAACTATTCCAATAAAGCATATGTCCAATAGTGCAGGGCTTCTCACCTGCGATGAACAATTTGATATGGTGCGTATGGGTATTGTTCTTTACGGGCTTTATCCTGATGAATGTGTTAAAGATGGTTCTGTTGACCTGATGCCTGCCATGAGAGTTGTTAGCCATATTACCCATATCAAAGAAGTGCCTGAAGGTAGTGGCGTAAGCTACGGCCACACGTATTTTACAAAAGGCAGAACAAGAATTGCTACTGTTTGTATCGGATATGCAGATGGATATTCGAGAAGCCTTTCAAATATAGGCAGAGTAATTATAAATGATCAGTTTGCAAATGTTATCGGTAGAGTTTGTATGGATCAGCTTATGGTAGATGTAACCCGGCTTTCTGACGTTAATGTAGGCGATGAGGTTACAATTCTCGGTAAAGACGGAGAAAATGAAATTACCGCAGAAGAAATTGCAAACCTTACAAATACAATAAACTATGAGGTTGTCTGTCAGTTCCAGAAGCGTGTTACAATTCTTCAATATAAAAATGGGGAAAGAGTAAATATATGAAAAATTCAGAAATCAACATAAGGGACCCTTTTGTTCTTGTTGAAAATGGAAAGTATTATATGTATGGTACTCGTGCTGCTGATTTTGGTAGAAAAACAAGAGGTTTTGATGTTTATATTGGAACAGACCTTGAAAATTGGTCTGAGCCTATTGAGGTTTTCAATTCCGAAAAGCACGGCTATAACAGAGAAGTCAATTGGGCTCCTGAGGTGCATAAGGTAGGTAACAGCTACTATATGCTTGCAACCTTTACTAAGCCTGACGGTTTGAGAGGTACATATATTTTAAAAAGCGAGAGTCCTGAAGGCGAGTTTTTGCCACATTCAAAAGGCTCTGTTACTCCTGATGGCTGGGAGTGCCTTGATGGAACCCTCTACGAAGAAAATGGTAAAATATATTGCGTCTTCTGCCATGAGCATACGCAGATTCTTAACGGAACAGTATGTGTCGTAGAGCTCAGCGAGGATTTAACAGAGGTAGCAACTCAACCCATAGAGCTTTTTGATGCGGGCTCATTTATTAAAAGAGAAGCAAGCGAGAGTTGCCATAATGTAACAGACGGACCATTCTTTTACAAAACCTCAACAGGTAAACTTCTTATGATATGGTCTACAAGTATTGACGATAATTATCTTCAATGTATAGCAACCTCGGACAATGATTCTGTTTTAGGTAAATGGCATCATTTGGAGCCTCTTTTTACAGATGATGGCGGACACGGTATGATTTTTAAAGGGCTTGACCAGAAATTGTGGCTTACTCTTCATTGCCCTAATACAACCTTGTTTGAAAAACCTGCTTTCTTTGAAATAAAGGAAACAGGAGATACATTAAAGATTGAAAAATAATTTTACGGAGGGGAAAACCCGTGAGTAAATCAACAGGCTTAATTAAAAGCTATATTGATAATATAACGCTTAATTTCAAAGAGCATTTTGAAAATATTCCACAGGTATTTAAGCTTTCTGTTGCTGATTTGAAAAAAACTTATACAGGTGCAGCATTAGGATGGGCTTGGGCAATAATCAAACCAATTGTTAATATTTTTGTTTATTGGTTTGCTATCGCTGTAGGTCTTCGTCAAGGCGGAGATGTTAACGGCTATCCATACATACTTTGGCTTATTTGCGGTATTATCCCGTGGTTTTTTATGAGTGAGGCAATAACAGGTGGTACAGAGTGTATCAGAAAGTACAGCTACCTTGTTACAAAAATGAAGTATCCTGTTACAACAATTCCTACATTCACAAATCTTTCGAAGCTTTTTGTCCATGTTATAATAGCTCTTGCTGTTGTTCTTATTTTCTGGATAGCAGGCTATCCTCCAACAGTTTATCTTCTTCAACTTCCTATTTATACAATTTTAATGTTCCTTTTCTTTAATGCGTGGGCTCTTTTTGCGGGTCTTGTATCTGCAATGAGCAAGGATTTCTCTAATCTTGTAAAATCATTTAATATAGCTGTTTTCTGGCTCTCAGGTATTCTTTGGAATATTGAGAATGTAAGAGATTCAGAGTTGGTTTACAGCCTTATGATGGTAAATCCTGTAACCTTCCTTTGCTACGGTTACAGAAACTGTTTTGTAAATCATGTGTGGTTCTTTGAAGAACCAAAACGACTTTTGTATTTTGTTTGCTGGTATTTAATTATGGCTTTCCTTTCAATCTGGGCTCACAAAAAGCTCCGCAAGGAAATCCCCGATGTATTAATGTAAAGGGGTGTTTAGTATGAGTGATGTTGTAATTAAATTTGAAAATGTAAGCAAAACATATAAGCTTTATTCAAGTACTCGTAAGCGTTTGCTAGGCGTTTTTATAAAGAAAATAAAATATAAAAAGAAAAACGCTGTTGATAACGTAAGCTTTCAGGTTGAGCGCGGTGAATCTGTTGCCCTCTTTGGTAAAAACGGTGCAGGTAAATCAACTGTTCTTAAAATGATAACGGGAGTTGCTTTCCCTACAAATGGTGATATAACTGTAAACGGTAGAGTAAGTGCTCTTCTTGAGCTTACAAGTGGCTTTGACCAAGAAATGACAGGTAGGCAGAATATTTACCTTAAAGGCCATATTCTTGGTTTAAAGGATAATGAAATCAAAGCCTTAGAGGAAACTATTGTTGAGTTTTCAGAGCTTAATGATTACATAGACCAGCCTGTAAGAACATATTCCAGCGGTATGAAAGCAAGGTTAGGCTTTGCTATAAATGTTAATATCCGTCCCGAAATTCTTATTGTTGATGAGGCGCTCAGCGTTGGTGATGCGGCGTTCAGAAACAAGTGCCAGAAGAAAATAAATGAACTTATTCATAGCGAGAATGTAACACTTCTTTTCGTTACACACCAGACTGCTGTTGCAGAGGAATTCTGTGAGCGTGGTATAGTGATGAAGGACGGTAAAATTATCTTTGATGGCCCTGTTAAGGAAGCGTCCGCATTTTACAAAAAAATGTATGCAATAAAAAAATAAAAATAAACACCTTACCATTCAGCTTGAACGGTAAGGTGTTTTTATGTCTATCGGTTATTTTATTTCAACCTCTGCGTAAATAGGGTAGTGATCGGAAACGAATCTGCCGTCTATACCTTCAGTCATAACCACATATTTAAAAGCATTAAATCCTTTGTTTATCATAACATAGTCAATAACCTCGTCCTTATGCTCCTCAGGCTTTGTGTCGTGGTATGTGCAGTAGTGCATTGTGTCAGGAGCAAGCTTTTTGGTATCATCAAAATAATCAGAATTTACAAATTGATTGTAGTTTTCTGTACCTTCAACAACATTCATATCTGCAGTGAAAACAACAGGAATATCAACAAATGTTTTGGCGTGCTTTATAATCATTTCAACGCTGTTTCTACGAGCTTCAACACCGATATGGTCAAAATGGGTGTTTATATGTACATATTCTTTACCGGTAGTTTTATCGCGGAGCCTTGCCCAAGAACAAATTCTTCTGCAAACCGCATCCCAGCCATACGAAACTTCATTAGGTGTTTCTGAAAGCCAAAAGTTATCTCGCTCAACAGCTTCATATTTATCTTTCAGATAAAAGACAGGGGAATACTCACCCTCGTTTTTACCGTCATCTCTGCCAATACCGACATAGTCGTATTTATGACCGATTTTTTCTTTTAAAGCTTCCATCCATTCAGGTGTTGCTTCCTGTATACCAACAGAATCAGCACCGCTTTCAAGTATGGTTTGACATACAATATCAATTCTTGCATCCCATGGCTCATCGCCAACATTACCGCAGCGAATGTTAAAAGACATTATTTTCATTTTATCCACCTTAATCCTTTGTAAAAATCACATCAGCATATACAGGGTAGTGGTCTGAAACAAATCTGCCATCAATACCTGCTGTAACAACCTTATATGACATAGCATTAAATCTGCCATTTATCATTACATAGTCAATGATATCATCCTGATGCTTTTGAGGCTTTGTATCGTGATATGTACAATAATCCATTGTGTCAGGTGCAATATACTTTGCATCGTAGAAGTAACCTGATTCAGTAAATTGCTTGTAGTTATCCGAACCCTCTTTAACATTCATATCGGCCGTAAATACTACAGGGATATCGCCAAAGGTTTTAACTTTATCTAAAATAAGCTGAACGCTGTTTTTTCTTGCTGTAATGCCTACGTGGTCAAAGTGTGAGTTCATATGCACATATTCCTCACCGGTTTCCTTGTTTTTTAAACGAGCCCATGTGCATATTCTGTTACAGGCAGCATCCCATCCTTTTGATGGCTTTTCAGGAGTTTCAGAAAGCCAGAAGGTACCGCTATCAATAAGCTCATATTTATCCTTGAGATAGAATATTGCAGAATATTCACCCTCGTTATCGCCATCATCGCGCCCCACACCGACATGAGCATATTTTTCTGCAACAGTTGTATCAAGCGTTTTCATCCATTCAGGCGTAGCTTCCTGAACACCTATTGAATCAGCTTCACTATTAAGAATAGTTTGCGAAACAATGCCGATTCTGTCCTCCCAGGAGTCAGTGCCAACATTTAAGCAACGGATATTAAAGGACATAACACGAACATTATCCGTAGCTTTCTCTTCGAAATCTTGCTGAATTATAACCGGTTTAGGTCTGCTTTCAATGTATCCGATAAAAGAGCCTAATAAAGTAAATAATGACATAATTATGCTTGCAATAGCATTAGCAAGAGCTGGGGTCATGTAATCACTCCTTATATAGTTTGGTAGAATTAATCATTTTTCAGAAATCAATATCGATATCAATACCGTCCTTCAGCGAAATAGAGGCATCAAAATCACCAATACTTAAATTGAAATCCAAATCCTTCACAAACTTCAAGTCTGTATAGAGAGGGAAGTGGTCAGATACATAATATTCTGACGGACTTTCTGTAACAACACCATAGTTAATTGCTTCAAATCCTTCATTTGCAAAGCAGTAGTCGATTACCTTGGCGTCTTCCTTTTCAGGATATCTGTCGTGGTATGTAACATATATATCTGCATTTTTTGCAGTGTGTTTAGTGTCTTTGAATATAGAGTTTTCAGCAATCTCTTTGTAATTGTCCGAGCCCTCACGAACGTTCATGTCTGCTGTAAATACTGCAGGAATATCCTCATATTCCTTTGACTTTTCAACAATCATCTTGATGCTCTGTGAACGAGCCTCTTCACCTTTGTGATCGAAGTGAGAATTCATGTGAATGTATTTCTCGCCTGTCTCTTTGTTTTCAAGAATTGCCCATGTGCATATTCTGTTGAAAGCTGCATCCCAGGCTTTAGATGGTGTGTCAGGAGTTTCGGAAAGCCAGAAGGTTCCGCTGTCGATAAGATTATATTTATCTTTCAAATAGAAAATAGCAGAATATTCTCCTTTGTCGTTTCCGTCGCGGCCTTCTCCGACCCATGTATAGTAATCGCCAAGTTCTTCTGTAAGAATTTTCATCCACTTAGGAGTCGCTTCCTGAACACCCATAGAATCCGGCATACCTTTTAAAACAGTTGCAACCACGTCGGGTGTACGAGCCTTCGTGAATCGTATTCCAACATTTGTACACCTTATATTAAAACTCATAACTCTTATAGCGTTTTCAGGCTTTTTTCTGAATCCAAAAACCTTATCTTCAGGTAACTCTCCTTGTGATGTGCCGAGGATAAGTGTTACGAAAAGAGAAATTCCAATAACGAGTGCAAGAATAACGCTTGTAATAGTTATAACTTTCTTCTTTTTATTCATAAAAACACCTCGCATATATAATACAATATTACACAATAAAAAACAAGCCATCTGTTGTGCAGATGGCTTGAAATTTTAAGTTTTTAGTTATGCTGTTTACCGAACTTTCTCTGGAAAGCCTTAATAATCTCAACAATAGGAATGATAAGGAAGGCAAGACCGAGAGAAATAAGGTATGCCTTAAGGTCAAGGTGTGCAAAACCGAAAAGGTTTGAAAGGAAATCAATCTCAACAACTGCAGTTGTAAGAAGGAAAGAACCAATCATTGCACCATAAAGAGCAATGTTGTGGTGCCCCTTGAATACCATTGCAATTGCGGAGCCTCTCTGTGAACGCATATTGAAGGAGTGGAAGATTTCACACATAGCCATTGTAAAGAAAGCCATTGTCATACCTTCGTTTGAATCTGCAATGTTTCTGAATAAAAGGTGTCCTGTTTCAAGGTATTCGCCAATATAGAAAGCAGTAACTGTAAGGATTGAAACGAGCATGCCCTGATATGCGCAGTCTACGCCAAGACCGCCTGAGAAAATGCCGTCATTCTTATTACGAGGCTTACGCTTCATGATATTCTGCTCAGGCTTTTCAAGACCAAGCGCAAGAGCAGGGATACTGTCTGTTACAAGGTTAATGAAGAGAAGGTGAGATGGGTTAAGAATTGTAAAGCCCATAATTGTTGCGAAGAAAATGGAAATAACCTCTGAAAGGTTTGAACCAAGAAGGAACTGAATAGCCTTACGAATGTTATCGTAAATTCTTCTGCCTTCACCAACAGCGGAAACGATAGTTGCAAAGTTGTCGTCAGTAAGAACCATATCGGCAACGTTCTTTGTAACGTCTGTACCTGTAATACCCATACCAACGCCGATATCAGCGCTCTTGATTGATGGTGCATCGTTAACGCCGTCGCCGGTCATAGCAGTAACGTAACCTTTGTTTTTCCAAGCGTTAACAATTCTTGTTTTGTGCTCAGGCTGAACACGAGCATAAACAAATGTGTTTTCAACAATCTTTTCAAACTCTTCGTCAGAGTATTTATCAATGTCAGCACCCATCATAGCCTGGCTGTCGTCTGTGAGAATACCAAGCTCACGAGCAATTGCCTTAGCTGTATTGATGTGGTCGCCTGTAATCATAATAGGTGTAATACCTGCACTACGACATTCAACTATAGCATCCTTAACTTCGGGACGAACAGGGTCAATCATACCTGTAAGACCAATAAATATCATATCATATTCAAGGGATGCAGAATCGTATGTTGCAGGTTCTGTTGCATACTCTTTGAAAGCAACTGCAAATACACGAAGAGCTTTATTACCCATTCTTGTATTTTCTTCAGCGGCTTTAGCAAGAATATCGTCAGTCATATCAACAACCTGACCGCCAACAAGAGCCTTTGTGCATTTTTTGAGGATTTCGTCAGGAGCACCTTTAGTGTACTGAACAAACTTGCCGTCAACATTATGAACTGTTGACATCATCTTTCTGCCTGAATCGAAAGGAACTTCGCCGGCTCTTGGGTTAGCTGCCACAAGGTCTGCTTTTTTAAGACCAAGAGATGAAGCATAGTTGATAAGAGCAACCTCGTCAGGTTCGCCTGTGCTTTTACCGTCTGCTTCGACCTCAGCGTTTGTGCAAAGAGCCATAGCAGTTG
Organism: Clostridiaceae bacterium; assembly: GCA_904501675.1. Classification (GTDB taxonomy): domain Bacteria; phylum Bacillota; class Clostridia; order Oscillospirales; family Acutalibacteraceae; genus DTU089. Next base: position 1,971 of record CAJGCL010000061.1, on the reverse strand, counting down.
CGAGAACTTTTTCATCCTCTGCATAGTGGTCAACAACAGTCATAACATTCTGTGTGAGCGTACCTGTTTTGTCGGAGCAGATAATCTGAGTACAACCAAGAGTTTCAACAGCAGTCATCTTACGGATGATAGCGTTTTTCTTGGACATGTTTGTAACGCCTATTGAAAGCACGATTGTCATAACTGCAACAAGGCCTTCAGGAATAGCTGCAACCGCAAGAGCAATAGCGGTAATGAATGAATCGAGTGCTACATGATAGAATTCTGCATCGCTGCCTGAAAGGAAGTGAACAGCGATATTGTAACCGAAAATAACAACGCAAACTGCAAGAACAAGCTTTGTAAGAATTTTTGAAAGCTGTTCAAGCTTGATTTCAAGAGGAGTTTTGTTTTCTTCTGCAGTGGAAATAGCTGTTGCGATTTTACCCATTTCGGTATCCATACCTGTAGCAACAACAACAGCTTTACCACGGCCGTATACGAGAGTTGAGCCCATGTATGCCATGTTTTTACGGTCGCCGAGGGGAACCTCGTCTGCATCTTTACCGAGAAGAGCATTAACGAGCTTTGTTACAGGAACAGATTCACCTGTAAGGGCAGCCTCTTCAATTTTCATACTTGCACATTCAAAAATACGGCAGTCTGCAGGGATAGCATCACCTGCGTCAAGAAGAATAACATCACCAACAACAAGGTCTTCACTCTTGATGCTTTCAACTTTACCGTCGCGAAGTGTTTTTGTTGTTGCGGCGGCCATTTTCTGTAAAGCTTCAACAGCTTTTTCTGCCTTGTTTTCCTGGATAACGCCAAGAATTGCGTTAATGAGAACAACAACAAGGATGATTATGGAGTCTGTAGGGGTAACGAATTTGCCTGCCTCAATCATCTCTGTTACAGCAGATATAACTGCAGCGATAAGAAGGATGATAATCATTGGGTCCTTCATTTGGTCAAAGAATTTTTTGAGGGTTGAGTCTTTCTTAGCTTCTGCAAGCTTGTTTTTTCCGTTCTTTTCAAGGCGAGAGAGAGCCTCTGCGGAAGTGAGACCTGATTCTGAGGACTGTACTTCAGAAAAAACGGATTCAACATTTTCAAGATAATGCTTCATTTTTAATCCCTTTCGTTTTAAATTTGAGAATAACTGCACCAAATAAAAAAGACTTCTACCGTAATTGCGGTAAAAGTCTCACTCTTTAAGATATCAGCGGGCTATTGCCGAGAATGACGACTGATATCGCACCGGATGGTACGAGTTACTCCCTTTTTTCCATACAATTATACATTAAATAATACGCTTTGTAAATAGTTTTTTTCATAAATTGCCAATTATACACACAGAAACCAACAAGCTGAAAAAATGCTTGTTGGTTTTATCTTACTTTGGCGAAACAACAACAGGTTGAAGCTGTTTCCCTTCAAGAGCTGCCTCTAGCGTGTATCTGATTAACTGGAAATTTGCTACCATCGAATTAGGCTTTCCTTTAAAGCTATCCTGACCAAAAGGAACAAAATAAATGTTTTTATAGTTTAAGAGTGCGCCGATGTTTTTAGCGGCATTGCTTAAAGCATCGTTTGTTGATGGTGCAATTATAAGGGGTCTTTCGTTTCTCAGGTGAGCTTTAGCTGCCAGAGTAACACATGTGTCTGTAATGCCGTTTGCAAGCTTTGCCAGCGTGTTTCCTGTACAAGGAGCAATAATAAGAGCATCAAGAAGCTTTTTCGGTCCGATAGGCTCTGCTTGCGGTATGGTGTGTACAATAGGATTTCCTGTAATTTCGATAAAAAGATTTTGCCAATCTGATGCTTTACCAAAGCGGGTATCAAGGTTGTAGGAGTTTTCACTCATAATGGGAATTATGTTGTAGCCCTCTTCTTTAAGAAATTCAATCTCTGCAAAAACATCGTTAAATGTGCAGAATGAACCACAGAGAGCGAAACCGATGTTTTTCATTGGTCGAACCCCCTTTGTCT
>CAJGCL010000060.1 GCA_904501675.1 Clostridiaceae bacterium | reverse complement strand
TTACAGAAGACGATGTTAATGACTTCTGTTATGATCTACCAAGATACAAGAGACCTCGTAAGATTATTCTTGCAGATGTTCCACGTAATCCAACAGGTAAAATAGAAAAACCAAAGCTTAGAGCAATGTATTGTGGCGAAAGCGTTGTTGCAAAGCAGAATGAAATAAAAAAATAAGTGTGATTTAGAGGTTAAAATGTATGAAAAAACTTTTATTAGGTAATGAAGCGGTTGCGCGTGGCCTTTTTGAAGGCGGTTGCAGAGTTGCTTCAAGCTATCCCGGTACTCCAAGTACAGAGGTAACAGAATTTATTTCAACTTATGATGAAATTGTAAGTGAGTGGGCGCCAAATGAAAAGGTTGCTTGCGAGGTTGCTTTTGGTGCAGCAGTTGCGGGTGCTCGTTCTTTCTGTGCTATGAAGCATGTTGGTCTTAATGTGGCTGCAGACCCACTTTTTACATCAAGCTATACAGGTGTTAATGCGGGTATGGTAATTGTAGTTGCGGATGACCCGGGTATGCATTCTTCTCAGAATGAACAGGATAGTCGCCACTATGCTCAGGCTTCAAAAATTATGATGCTCGAGCCAGCAGATTCAGATGAATGTCTTAAATATTCAAAGCTTGCTTTTGAGCTTTCTGAAAAATTTGATACACCTGTGCTTCTCCGCCTTACAACAAGAGTTGCTCACTCAAGAAGCCTTGCAGATGTAGGTGAAAGAAACGATACTGGTCTTAAGCCATATGAGAAAAATCCACAGAAATATGTTATGGTGCCTGCAAATGCAAAGGTAAAACATGTTGTCGTTGAAGACAGAATTCTCAATCAGATTGCATATTGCGAAACAGAAGCGGTTGCAAATGGTCTTAACTCAGTAGAGTATAACGACAAGAAGATTGGCGTTATTACTGCAGGTATCTGCTATGAATATGCTAAAGAAGCTCTTGGCGACAAAGCATCATATCTTAAATTAGGTTGTGTTTACCCGCTTCCTACTAAGCTTGTTGAGGATTTCTGCAAAGAGTGTGAAACAGTTTATGTTCTTGAAGAGCTTGACGATTATATTGAAACTCATTGCAAGAAAATCGGCTTAAATGTTATCGGTAAAGAGAAGTTCACTCTTCAGGGTGAATATTCACAGGGTATGATTAAAAAGGTTATTCTTGGCGAAGAGGCAACATCTCTTAAGGCGGATGTTGATATTCCGGCAAGACCACCTGTTCTTTGTGCTGGTTGTCCTCATAGAGGTCTTTTCTATGCCCTTAAGAAGCTTAATGTAACTGTAAGTGGTGATATCGGTTGTTATACTCTCGGTGCTTCAAAGCCACTTGGCATGATTGATACTGTTCTTTGCATGGGCGGTAGCGTTTCAGGCCTTCATGGTAGAAATCTTGCTGACCCTGACAATGCTAAAAAGAGTGTTGCAGTTATTGGCGACTCTACATTTATCCATTCAGGAGTAACAGGTCTTATCGACATTGCTTATAATAATAGCAATTCTGTTACAATAATTCTTGATAACAGTATTACCGGTATGACAGGTCATCAGCAGAATCCTACAACAGGCTTTAATATCAAGGGTGAGCCTGCAGCTGCAGTAAGCCTTGAAAAGCTTTGTGCTGCAGTTGGTATCAACAATGTTTTTGTTGTTGACCCATATAACCTTGATGAGTGCTATGAAACAATAGGTAACGCGCTTAATCTTAATGCTCCTGCAGTTGTTATTTCAAGAAGACCTTGCGCTCTTCTCAAAACAGTTAAGCATAACCCACCACTTAAGGTAAATAAGGATAAATGCAAGTCCTGTAAAATGTGTATGAAGATTGGTTGCCCTGCAATCAGTATGAAAGATGGTAAGGCAGAAATTGATTTTACACAGTGTCTAGGTTGTAATGTTTGTTCACAGCTTTGTAAATTCGGAGCTATAGAATAAGAAAGGAGAGTACAGTTATGAATAAAGCTATAATGATAGTTGGTGTAGGCGGTCAGGGAACACTTCTTGCCAGCCGAATTTTAGGTAGTGCTCTTCTTTCAAAGGGCTACGACGTAAAGGTGTCGGAAGTGCACGGAATGAGTCAGCGAGGCGGCTCTGTAGTTACTTATGTTAAATATGGCGAAAAGGTTTATTCTCCTGTAATAGGGGAGGGTGAGGCAGACCTTATTCTTGCTTTCGAACAACTCGAAGCAGCAAGGTGGCTTTCTTGCCTTAAGCCTGATGGTAAGGTTATCGTAAATACTCAGAAAATTGATCCGATGTCAGTTGTTATCGGTGATAAGGCATATCCGGATGCAGTACTTGATTCTGTAAGAGCTGCAGGTGCTCAGGTTCAGGAGCTTGATGCTCTTCCTCTTGCAGTCGAGGCAGGTTCTGCAAAGGCTGTTAACGTGGTGCTTATAGGCGCTATGGCTAAAAATACTGATATCGACAAAGAAATATGGCTTGATGCAGTGAAATCCTGTGTTCCAACAAAATTTCTTGAGCTTAACCTCAAGGCTTTTGAGTTTGGATATTCATCAAAATAATAACAAGATTTTATATAAATGCCTGAGCGGAAACGCTTGGGCTTTTTTTATAATTAATTCGTATAATTTTGTTGTTTTTTCGTTGACAAAGTAGCGTAATTATACTAAAATAGACTATGTAGTATTATAAGTATGTCTATAATACTGTCCTGGTGAAATTTATTTCGTCAATCTTTTATTCGAAAGGGTGTTTTTAGTGAAGAGATCAAAAGTTTTATCGATCCTTCTCGCTGCAATGATGATACTCAGCAGTGTGTCTTGTCTGTCAGTTGTATCATTTGCGGCAAGCATTGTAGATTTCGGCTACACACAGGATTCAGCAAATGCTGAAAACCCTGATGATAAAATTGTAGCGTGGGAATTCTACGATGATGGTGTGCTTAAACTTTATGGTGATGCAGGTTATGTTGCATGGGAAAAGTATGCAGACCAAATTACTTCTGTTATTGCAACAGCAAAGGATGATTCTCATCCATGCGCAGTAACAATAATTCCTAAAAAGGCTTTCTATGGTTATAAAAACCTTACAACCGTAGATTTAAAGGAAGCTAGTAAATTATACCTCATAGATGCTTATGCATTTAATGAGTGTACAGCTATTACCAGTATTGATTTGCCTAATAATGTTGAGAGCTTGGGCGACTATGCTTTCTATGGATGTTCAGCTCTTGTTGATGTGAAACTCAGTCCTTCTTTAGATACAATAGGTTCAAATGTTTTTAAAGGTTGTTCAGCTCTTGAAACAGTTGTTGTTCCTAATGGTGTTACTGAAATCGGTTATGGTATGTTTGAGGACTGTGCTGCACTTACAACAATAAATCTTCCTGACAGTATCGAGGAAATTGGCGCTCACGCATTTGAAGGTTGTTCAGCTGTAACAGACATTACTGTTTCTGATAGCGTAACAACAATTGGGGCTTATGCTTTCTATGAATCAGGAGTAAAAACAGCTTATATCGGACATAACGTTGCGGAAATAGGTTCATATATTTTCGGTAGATGTGCATCTCTTGAAGAAGTAACATTTACTTCAAATATTGAAACAATCAGCGATTGGATGTTCTATAATTGTACATCTCTTAAAACAATTGTTGATTTTCCTGAAAGCGTTGAGAAAATAGGCGAGCATGCATTTGAAGGCTGTTCAGCTCTTACTGAAATTATTGTACCTAACACAGTAACTGTAATTGGTGATTCTGCTTTTGCAGGTTGTTCAGCGCTTGCTGATGTTACGTTAAGTACAGCTCTTACAGATATTGGCGCAAATGCATTTAACGGATCTTCAATTACTTCAATAGATGTTCCATATAATGTAAAAACAATTGGTGCAGGTGCATTCGCAAACTGTTCAGCACTTACTGCAATAAATGTTGCAGCAGCCAACACAGCATATAAGACAAAAGATGGCGTTCTTTATACTGCTGATTTAAGTGAGCTTATAGTTTGCCCGGCTGGAAAAACAGGTGATGTTGTAATTTCTGAGGGAACTCAAAAAATCAGTTCAAATGCATTCCTTGGTTGTGCCAACGTTGCTTCTGTTACTATCCCTGCTTCTGTAACTGATATCGATGTTACTGCATTCAATGGTTGTGCTGATGCTCTTGTTATTAAAACACTTTGCAATGCATATGCAGCAGAATATGCAAAGCTTTTCGGTATTAATATAGATATTACTCATACAGGTGATATTGAGTGGACTGTTACTAAGGAGCCTGATTGTACAAACCACGGTGAAAAGACACCTACTTGTTCAGTTTGCGGCACACTCCAGGGTGCGCCTGAGCTTATAGATCCACTCGATCATAGCTACGATGCTGGTGTAGTTACAAAAAAACCAACCTGCACAGAAACAGGTATTGTAACCTTTACCTGTGAGCATGATGGCTGTATTGATTCTTATACAGAAACTCTTCCTTCAACAGGTCACAATATGGATGGTGGCGTAGTTCTTCAGGAGCCAACCTGTGATAACAACGGTGTAAGAAGATTCTCCTGTCAGAACGAAGGTTGTTACTTCTATGAGGATTATCCTATTCCTGCAACAGGTCATAGCTATGATGATGGTGTAGTAACAAAAGAACCTGCATGTGAAGCTACAGGTAAAATGGTATATACATGTACCGATTCTGCTTGTGGACAATCATATGAAAAGATTCTTCCTGCAACAGGTCATAAGCTTGGCGAAAAGGTAATAGTAAAAGCTCCTCTTTGCGAAGAAACCGGCTATTATGAGCAGACTTGTCAAAATGGTTGTGGCTATGTGGAAAAGACAGATATTCCTGCAACGCAACACATCTATGATAAAGGCACACTTACAAAATACCCAACAGTACACGAAAATGGCGAATATACATATACTTGTCAAAACGAATGGTGCACAGAGGATTATCCGAATCACTTCAAGGTTCATGTAGTAACAACTAATGCTTTTGATGGTATTCTTGATACTAACAAAGATGCATACGCTGATGAAAACGGTATCCAGAATCTTACATGGTTTATTACAGATGCAAACGAGCTTTATGTTCTTGCAGATAACACTGCAGAAGAATGGGGCAAATACAGAGAGAGCATTGTTGTAGCAACAATTGCCGGTGATGCAACGACTGTTGAAAATGGTTCATTTGCAAAGATGCCAAACCTCACAGAGGCAAACATTTTTCTTAATCTCGGTACAATTGAAGCATATGCTTTCCAGGAATGTCCCCGACTTGAAAAAGTTGTTACAGGTTCAATTGAAGAAATTGGTAATTTTGCATTTAACGATTGTATTGCACTTAAATACGTTGATATTTATGGCGGCTTAGATAATGATAAGGTTGGTGGCAACATTTTTGACGGTTGCCGGAATCTTGAGACCGTTATACTTGGCAATGGTTGTTTAGAGTTAGGCTACTCAATGTTTAAAGATTGCTCCGCTCTTTCAGAAATTCATCTTCCTAAGAGTATAACGATTATCGGCGACTCTGCATTTGATGGTACATCTCTTAAAACAATTGATATTCCTGCAAATGTTGAGATGATTAAAAAGGGTGCATTTACAAATTGTAATTCACTTGCAGCGATCAATGTAGATAATAAGAATGACTTCTATTTCAGCGTTGATGGCGTACTTTACGATGTGAAGCTTAATACACTTATGCTTTGCCCTGCAGGTAAAGAAGGCGAGGTTACAGTTTGGAATTCTACAACAGCAATTGCAGATGATGCATTTATTGGTTGCAAAGATGTTACAAAAGTAATAATTCCTGACAGTGTAATGCAGATTGCAGCTAATGCATTTAATAATTGCGCAACAGACCTTATCATTAAGGGTAACTGCGATTCACAGGGTATTTTGTTTGCAAAATCTCGTGGTATAGCAACAGAAATTGAGCACGTTGCAGGTCTTGTATGGCAGACAAAGGTAGAGCCAAATTGCCTCGATAAAGGTTTAGATGAACTTGTTTGTTCAGGTTGCGGTGAGGTTGAGGATACAAAAGATACAGATGCTCTCGGTCATAATTACAATACAGGTGTTGTTACAACAGATCCTACATGTGAAACTGATGGTGTAATGACATATAGTTGCCAAAGAGACGGCTGTACAGATTCTTATACAAAGCCAATTCCTGCTACAAAGCACAATTTTGATTCGGGTAAGGTTATTTCTGCTCCTACTTGTGAAGAGAAGGGTACAATGCGTTACGCTTGTCAGAATGCAGGCTGTCTTGAATCCTTTGACGAAGATATCAAGGCTCTTGGTCATGCTTTAGATGCAGGCACAGTGATTACTCCTGTAACCTGCGAAGCTGATGGACTTAAGATTTATAAGTGTACAAATACAGGTTGTCTCTATGAGGAAGAGGAAGTACTCACAAAGCTTGACCATAGCTATGTTTCCACAGAAATAAAAAAAGCAACATGCCTCGAAGATGGTAAAATTCAGCATGTATGTACAAACTGCGGTGATTCTTATGTAGAAACCACCAAGGGTGAGCATGTAATGTACTCAACTCCTGTTAAAGTTAATCCAACTTGTACACAAGCAGGTAAAGAGGGCGATATGTGTGCTGTTTGCCGTCAGTTTATAGGTCAAACAACAGAAATCCCTGCAACAGGCCATAAATACGAAAATGGTGTTTGTAGCGGTTGCGGCGCATCAGATGGTTCACAGCAGAAACCAGCAGCACCAGGTGGAACAGTTGTTACTCCTGAAGGTTCAACAGGTGGTTCAACAGGTACAGGTTCAGTTGCTAAGGTTCCTGCAACACCAAAGCTTCTTCTTCTTGTAAACAGAAACGAAGGTCTCGTTCTTACATGGAAAGAGGTTGAAGGTGCAAAGGGCTACAGAGTATATCGTCGTGCAGCTGGTGATAAGTCTTGGACATATCTTGCAACAGTAGAAGATTGTACATATGTTGATAAGACTGCAACAACCGGCGAATATTGGAGATATACTGTTCGTGCAACAAACGATGCAGGCTTTAGCGGATTTGAAAATGGTATCTACATCAAGAGAGTGGCAACACCTCATTTAACATCAATTGCTAATGTAGCAAATGGTGTTAAGGTTACCTGGAACGCTGTAAGCAACGCTAAGTCATATAAGATTTATCGTCGCGGCGCAGGCGAAACATGGAAGTGCATTGCAACAGTAAAAGGCACAAGCTACGTAGATACAGCTATTAAGGCAAATTCTGGTAACTATTACAGATACACAGTAAGAGCTATTGATGGCTACTACAGTGCATACGAAACAGGCCTTGTTACAAAGTATGTTGCAGCACCTCACTTAACAGGTATCGCTAATACTTCAAATGGCGTTAAAGTTAACTGGAATGCAGTAAATGGTGCGGATTCTTACAGAGTATACCGCCGTGCAGCAGGTCAGTCTTGGGTATATGTAACAACAGTTACAGGCACAAGCTATGTTGATACCGCAGCTACTGCTTCAGGCTACTACAGATACACAGTAAGAGCTGTAGATGGTAGCTTCAGCGCATACGAATCAGGCTTGGTTATTAAGAAATAATCATAAATAAATTTATGGTCGAAGTCTTTAGACTTCGACCATTTTTATTATCAATACCTAAATATACTCATATAATGTATAGGTGATGTTATATGGTGCGGGTGTATTTCAAACCTCATTTTAGACGAACAATTCCACTCAAAGCAAAAAGATTTATTAGTTCAAGCAAAAAGCAAGCAATTGTTTTCAAGATAATTGCGGCATTTCTCGTTTTTTGTATTGTATCGGTTTTATGTGATATAAAAATGAGGCCTGTTATACAGACAGTTGGCGGAAATGCTTTAAAAAACACTCTTTCAAACGTACTGGACGGCACAGTAAATGAAATGGTTGACGAGATTGGTGTTAAGTATGGAGATATGGTAAAAATAGAGAAAAATCCTGATGGAACAATAGGAGCGATTACGCTTGATAGCACCTGTATAAATGGATATAAAACCGATATATCAGACGGGTGTTCCGATAAATTGGGAGAGTTTACAGAAACAGTTGTTCCTGTTCCTATAGGTTCACTGCTTGGTGGTGCTTTCTTTAACGGACGAGGCGCTTGTATTGATGTTCCTGCTACCATTTATGGCTTCTCAGTAACAGATGTGGAATCGAAATTCGAAAGTGCAGGAATTAACCAGACACGTCATACAATTTATCTTAATGTGAAGGCCTCAGCCCACGCATATATGGGGCTTTGCCATTTAAATGAAAGTGTTGACGAAACTATTGTTCTTGTTGAAACGATAATTGTAGGTAAGGTGCCTGACAGCTACTATGTTCGTGAGAATTAGCGTCACTCATATGCGACTTCTTTACTAAGACAATTTATTGCAAAAAGATTTGGTATAGCCATTAAACCATTGAAAATATCCGCAATACTCCATACTGCTTCAGGTGAATTAGAACCACCTATAAAAACAAGAATAACATAGATAATAATGTAAGCTTTAGGATATTTCCCTTTGAAAAGATAATTAAATGCATTTTCACCATAAAAAGAACAACTGATTAATGATAAAAAAGAGAAAACTGCGGTTAAAATTCCAACTCCAATTTTTCCGATTGAACCTATTGAACTATATGCAAGGGAGGATAGTCCGGCACCATATAAAGAGGTATCACCATATGGTGTGCTTACTAAAATAACAAGAGCGGTTATTGTGCACATAAATATTGTGTCAATAAAAACCTCTGCCATAGCTGATATTCCTTGAATATTACCGTTGAGATTGTGCGATTGGGCGTGAAAAAATGTAGATGACCCTAACCCTGCTTCGTTAGAAAAAACACCTCTCGCTATACCATACCGCATAGCCTTGTACATACCAAATCCATTTAATGCTTTAAAAGAAAACGCTTCAAAAAAAATAAGACGTATACAGGGCATAATATTACTTCTGAATTTCACAAGAATAACCGCGCTTATAACCAAATAAAAAAGCGTTGCTATTGGAACTAAAACTGTTTGTAAGGATGATATTCTTTTTATACCGCCTCTTATAATAAAAAAGGCGAGCAGAGCTATTAAAAAAGATGTTATAGCAGGGGATATATTAAAGGTTACCTTCATTGCGTCAGTTAAGGAATTGCTTTGAGTCATATTGCCCATACCGAAAACGGACATTAGACAGAGAAAAGCATAGATTTTTGTTAATCCTTTCATGTTAAGTCCATTTTCAATATAAAGTAATGCTCCGGAGGAGTTTTTTATAAAGTTATACCTTTTACTATAACTTGCACCAAGATAGTTTTCTGTATATGCAGTCATCATTGAAAGAAAAGCAGAGATAACCATCCAAAAAACTGTACCTGCACCACCTGAGTAGATAGCAGTTGCAACACCAACAATGTTGCCTGTACCTATGCAAGCACCAAGAACAGAGCAAAAGGCAGAAAATTGTGAAATGCCTTTGTCCTCAACTTTACCGCAGATGGAGTTGAGAAATATTTTTAATGACTTTAATGAGTTTCTTATCTGGTAGAAACGGCTTTTAAAACTAAAACGTAAACCGGTAAACACAAAAAATATAAGCATTGGTGCGCCCCATACAACACCGTTAACAGCGTTTAAAAAACCTTGCAAAATTCCTCAACCTTCTTTACTTTTTATTTAAAATGACTATAATAAATATATTGATTTTTAAAGAAAGATATGAGTATAAATGGTTCAGGATTTAACAGAAGGGAAAAGCAGAAAAGTTCTTTTAAGGTTTACTTTGCCCCTTTTTATAAGTGTTATATTTCAACAGTTTTATAATATAGCAGATAGCCTTATTGCAGGCCGTTTTGCAGGGGAAGACGCTTTGGCAGCTATAGGAGCCTCTTATCCTGTAACAAACGTTTTTTATGCAGTGGCTTTTGGCTGCAATATTGGTTGCAGTGTTGTTATTTCTCAGTTTTTTGGCGCTAAAAATTATAATAAAGTTAAAACTGCAGTTTTTACCTCTTTGATTTCAGGTGGAGTGTTAAGCGGATTTTTAACTTTAGTAGGAATATTATTTACTCCCGCACTTATGAAGATAATTAATACACCACAGAATATTTTTGAAAATGCAGTTGCCTATATGGCAATATATATAGGCGGATTTGTGTTTTTATTTATTTATAACATAGCTAATGGTATCTTCACATCTCTCGGAGATTCTAAAACACCTCTGTATTTCCTGATATTTTCATCTGTTTTTAATGTTGCTCTTGATTATATAGCGGTTGTTTACTTAGATATGGGCGTTACAGGCGTTGCGTGGGCTACTTTTATAGCTCAGGGTACAGCAGGTGTTCTTTCTGTGTTAACGCTATTAAAAAGAATTAAGGCCTTGAAAACTGAAAGCAGACCCCAATTATTTTCTTTCGAAATATTTAAAAAAATTTGTAGTATATCAATTCCAAGCATATGTCAGCAAAGCTTTGTTTCCGTTGGAAATGTATTTATACAAAGGCTTATAAATAGCTATGGCTCTTCTGTAATAGCAGGCTTTTCCGCAGCTATGAAACTAAATACATTTACAATAAATGCGCTCTATACATTCGGTAATGGCGTTTCTAGTTTCACAGCTCAGAATGTAGGTGCTGCTAAATTCAACCGTATAAAAGAAGGTATGAAATACGGCTCTTTAATGGCAATAGTAACAGGTTGCGTTTTTGCAGTAGTGTATTTCGGTTTCAGTAAAGAACTTCTTTCTCTTTTTATGGAGGGTGAAAAAAGCACGGGTGCAATTAAGTCCGGTACAGAATTTTTAAAGGTTGTTTCCTTGTTTTATTGCTTTATAGGCATAAAACTTGTGGGAGATGGTATTTTAAGGGGAATGGGCAGAATGAATCTTTTTATGGTTGCCACATTCACTGACCTTATATTAAGAGTGATTTTATCTTATATTCTTTCACCTTTTGTAGGTTATGTAGGAATATGGGTTTCCTGGCCTATAGGATGGACTGTCGCAACAGTGCTATCGGTAGTTTTTTATCTGTATATAATGAAAAAAGCAGTAATCAGTAAAAACTGATTACTGCTTTTGTTTTTATAATAAAATTTAATTCTGTTTTCTTACAATTCTATATTCATCATCTGCTTTGAAATATGGGCAGGCATAGTTAGAAGAGGTGAGGAATTTTAAATATTCATCTTCGTCTAACTCAATATCGCAAAAATATTCTTCTAAATCTTCGTCATAGCGGTAGTTTTCACACATATCGCACATTGCCATAGTATTACCTCATTTGTGATATTTTCCGTTGTTGTTAATCTGGAATGCTCTGTAAATCTGTTCAAGGAGCATAACTCTCATAAGCTGGTGGGGGAATGTCATCGGAGAAAAAGAGAGCTTGTTATCAGCAAGCGCTTTTATTTCGGGAGAAAGCCCGTATGAACTACCTATTATAAAAACAAGATTGCTTTTACCGCTAATAGCTGTATTTTTAATAGCCTTGGCAAAATCTTCGCTTGATTTTTCCTTGCCCTCAATACAAAGAGCAAAAGTATAACTGTTGTTGGGGATTTTCTTTTTTATATCTTCTGCCTCTTTTTCAAGAGCATTATTGATTTCTGTTTGCGAAGGATTATCTGAAAGCCTTACAGGGTTAAGCTCAATTATATCCAGTTTTCCGTATAGGGAAAGTCTTTTAGAATATTCATCAATAGCATCTCTTAGATACTTCTCTTTGAGTTTGCCTAAGCAAATAACAGTAGTGTTCATTATTGTAAACCTAAAAACGGAGC
>CAJGCL010000059.1 GCA_904501675.1 Clostridiaceae bacterium | reverse complement strand
TGATAATATTTAAGGGATATAGTATGTATAACTATAAGTGAACATAAAGTATAAATTTGGAGGAATTAAAATGAACTTTGAAATTTCCAATGATTTTGAAGATGTTACTCAGATTAAAGTAATCGGTGTCGGTGGTGGCGGCGGTAACGCAATCAACCGTATGGTTAGCTCAGGTGTTCAGGGCGTTGAGTTCGTTGCTGTTAATACAGATAAGCAGGTACTTACTTTCTCTAAAGCTACTCATAAAATCCAGATTGGTGAAAAGGTTACAGGCGGTCGTGGCGCAGGCGCTCGTCCGGAAATGGGTCTTAAGGCTGCTGAAGAGAGCAGAGAAGCAATTGTTGATGCTCTTAATGGCGCAAATATGGTGTTTATCACTGCCGGTATGGGCGGTGGCACAGGTACAGGTGCAGCTCCTGCAATTGCTGAAATTGCTAAAAGCAATGGCATCCTTACAGTTGGTATTGTAACAAAGCCCTTCGCTTTTGAAGGTAAAAGAAGAATGCAGCAGGCAGAAGCAGGTATTGCAGAGCTCGCTCAGCATGTAGATAGCCTTATCGTTATCCCTAACGAGAGACTTAAATTAGTTTCTGACCAGAAGATTACTTTTGCTAACGCTTTCGATGTTGCAGACGATGTTCTTCGTCAGGGTGTAAAGAGCATTTCAGAGCTCATTAAGGTTCCGGGTCTTATCAACCTTGACTTTGCAGACGTTACTGCAGTTATGAAAGATGCCGGTCATGCTCATATGGGTGTTGGTCGTGCAACAGGTAAGGAAAAGGCAGAGCTTGCAGCTAATGCAGCTGTTTCCAGCCCGCTTCTTGAAACAACAATTCAGGGCGCTAAGGGCGTTATTATCAGCATCACATCTTCAGCAGATATTACTCTTGATGATGTTGACGTTGCAGCAAGCATTATTGCTGAATCTGCAGATGCAGACGCAAACATTATCTTCGGTGTTGCTTTTGATGAAAAACTTGAGGACGAAATGATTGTTACAGTTATTGCAACAGGCTTCGGTTCAGATTCAAACGGTATCGCTAACAAAGCAGGCGCAGCTGCTCTTTCAACAGATAGCTATGCATCTAATGACGAAGCAGAGGACGAAGATATCGTAGATATTCTTGGCCTTTTCAAGAAATAAAATAGTATAAAAATCCGGCACATTTGCATTTCGCAAATGTGCTGTTTTTTTCTTGTTTTACCTTGATTTTACAATACAAATGATGTACAATTAAATATGTATGTAAATAACCTTTTGTAAGGATGTGTTTTTATGAGAAAAGATTCAGCAAGAATCGGTTTTATCGGTATAAGCGGCAGAGGTTCAGGCATGCTTGATCTTCTTTTACAGGTTGATGGTGTTACAGTTCCTGCGGTGTGCGACCTTATTCCTGAGAGAGCAGAAAGAGGTATTGAAATAGTAGAGGAACGTACAGGTAAGGCTTATCCTGTTCACGCTTACCTTGATTATAAAGAAATGTTCGAGAAGGAAGAGCTTGATGCTGTAGTTATCGCAACTACATGGATTACTCACGCAATGATAGCTATTGATGCTATGAATGCAGGTCTTCATGTCGGTATGGAAGTTGGTGGCGCTGCTTCTATTGAAGAATGTTGGGAAATGGTTCGTGCAAGCAAGCGTTCAGGCAAAATCTGTATGCTTCTTGAAAACTGCTGTTATTGCAGAAATGAAATGGCAGTGTTCAATATGATTCGTAAGGGTATCTTCGGTGAAATTGTACATATGGAGGGTGGCTACCGCCACGATCTTCGTGATGAAATCTGCCTCGGTAGAGAAAATATTCACGGTAGACTCTACAACTTTATTCATCGTAATGGTGAGGTTTACCCAACACATCAGTTAGGTCCTATTGCAAAGGCTCTTAACATTAACAGAGGTAACCGCTTCCTTACAGTTAATTCAGTTGCAAGTAAATCCCGTGGTCTTCATCAGTGGATTAAAGATAATAAAGGCGAAGAATACGATCTTTTCAATACCAGCTTCAACTGTGGTGATATTGTAACAACAATTATTAAGTGTGCAAACGGAGAAACAATTAAGCTTACTCACGACTGCTCACTTCCAAGACCATATACAAGAGATTATGAGGTTCAGGGTACAAAGGGTATCTACTCAGAGCCTGAAGATGGTAAGGGAAGAATTTACCTTGATGGTATGCACAAGGAGGACGATAGCTGGACACATAGCTGGGATGATTTCAGCCCATGGCGTGAAAAATATGAGCATCCTCTTTGGGAAGCATACGAAAAGGGTGGTATAAAAGCAGGCCACGGCGGTATGGACTTCCTTATTCTCTCTTCGTTTGTAGATAGCGTATTTGAAGGCGAAAAGGCTAATATCGACGTTTATGATACAGCAACATGGATGGCTATCACTTGCCTTTCAGAACAGTCTGTAGCAATGGGTGGCGCTCCTGTTCCTGTGCCTGATTTTACAAACGGTGCTTGGATAGACCGCGAGCCAATCAGACGCGGTATCTATTGCCTTGAAGAAGTTTGTGAAGAGTTTTTTGAGGAGATAAAAGAATGAAGTTTTATATAGGTGTAGATGGCGGCGGAACAAAAACCGCATATGCATTGTTTGACGAAAATAAAAATGTGGTTGCAGAGCATGAAGGTCCTGCATCAAACCACGAAAATATGGAAGGTTCATTCCCTGAGGCTGCAGGTATTATTGCGGATGGTATCAACGCTCTTTTAGCAAAGGGTGGCAAGAAGCTTTCTGAAATTGAAGGCATGTTAATGGGTCTTGCAGGTATCGACCATCCTTATCAGCATGACGCTATGCAAGAAGAATTAGGAAAACTCGGAATCTCAGGCGCTCGAATTTATAATGATGGTTTTATTGTTATAAAAGCAGGCGTTGGCGCAGGTGCTGGTATAGGATACAACTGTGGTACAGGTACATGCTGCAACTGCCTTGACACAAACGGAAATATGCTTCAGATTGGTGGCTTTGATGTTCTTTCAGGCGATAAGGCAAACGGCCATTGGGTTGGTAACCAGGCATTTCGTATTATGTATGACCAGCTTTGCCTTGGTAAAGGCAAATCCCAAATTACGGACCTTATGAACGAAAAAGCAGGTATTTGCGACAGAGCTACTCTTCTTGATTCAATTGCAGTGCTTGAGAGTGAAGATGAGGGTGAGGCATTCCTCAGAAAGCTTATTGTTTCATTCTTCGAGGCAGCAAACAATGGTGACGAAAAAGCTCTTGAGGTTATTGAGGAAATGGCCCAGCGCGGTGCAGATTATATCTGCGGCCATCTTAATGCAATGACTTTTGACTGTGATGTAATTAACGTGGTGCTTTCAGGTTCGGTTCATACAAAGCTCCCATCATATAAGTATACCGACAGAATGGCAGAGCTTGTAGCAGAGCGTACGGGCAGAAAGTTTAAATTTATTAAACTTAACTGTGCACCTGTAAGGGGTTGTATTAACTGGCTTCTTGAAGCGTAATTCAGTAATTAAAGATTATTATTCGAAGGGATTGACATAAATGAAAGAAATCAGCGTAACAGTCATCGGATCAGGTTCAACATATTGTCCTGAACTTATTTACGGATTCCTTGAAGCAAAGGATTCTCTTAAATTAAAAAGAGTTGCTTTCATGGATATTGATGACAGAAAAAGAGAAATTGTAGGCGGACTTTGCACACGTATGCTTAAGAGTGCAGGTATCGATTGTGAAATCGTTATGACAGATGACCTTGATCTTGCTTTACAGGGTGCAGACTTTGTTGTAACGCAGATTCGTGTTGGTAAGCTTCCTTGCCGTCATATAGACGAGAGCATTCCTCTCAAGCACGACCTTATCGGTCAGGAAACAACAGGTATTGGCGGTTTCTTTAAGGCTCTTCGTACGATTCCTGTTATGGCTCATATCGCAGAGCGTATAGAGGCTATTTGCCCAAATGCATGGCTTATTAACTTTACAAACCCATCAGGTATCATTTCAGAGTTCCTTCTTAATCATACAAACGTTAAAACAATGGGTCTTTGCAACGTGCCAATCGCTATGATTGACGATGTTAAGGCTGCAGTAGGTGAGGATGCTAAGATTACATATCTTGGTCTTAACCACCTTAGCTGGATTACATCTGTTAAAGTAAACGGTGAAGAAAAGCTCTTCGACCTTTTCGACGACGATTTCGCACCAACAGTTATGAAGAATATTCATGACGATGGCTTTGATATGGAATGTCTCAATGCATGCAAGGGCTTCCCTTCATCATACCTTCAGTATTACTATAGCCGACAGGCAAAATTACAGCACCTTAAAGCAGGTTCAAAGAGCCGTGCTCAGGTTTGTATGGAAATTGAAGAACAGCTTCTTGAGCTTTACAGCGATAATGAGCTTGTTATTAAACCTGCTCTTCTCGAGGAACGCGGTGGTTACAAATATTCTCTTGCTGCTGTTTCTCTTATTGATGCTATTGCTAATGATAAGCAGGAGGTTCACGTTGTTAATATTAAAAATAACGGAACACTTGACTTTATGGATGATGACGATATCGTTGAAATTGCGGCAGTTATCGGTGCAGATGGTGCAAAGCCTGTTGAGGTGGAAGCATTTGATAACCGTCATGTAAAGGCTCTTATGAGAACTGTTAAGGCATACGAGAAATATACTGTTGAAGCAGGTATCACAGGTTCCGATGAAGCAGCTCTCAACGCTCTTATGCTCCATCCGCTTTGTGGCGATTTTGCACAGTCAAAGGCTTGTTTTGAAGAAATGAAAGCGGCACATAAAGCATATTTACCACAGTTTTTTAAAGATTGAGGAATGAGCTGTAAAAAACATAATGTGATTATGGCTTTTACATTGAAAGAAGGTGTTTTCTATGGCTGAAAAGAAAAAAAAGAGTATTTTCGAGGATGATGTTATCCCTGAAGGTGTAAAAAAAGAAGATTATGCTGATGCTGCATTTAAAAAACGTATAACAATTATTATGTGCTCTATATTAGCTGTGTTTTTTGTTGGCGTTATTGCGGTTTTGGTTGGTGCATGGGTATCAACTGAGCAGCATAATAAAGAGCTTGAAAAACAAGAGCAAGTGTTTAACTCGGAAAAAGACGCGGTTTTAGAGGCACTCGAAGCTATAGATGCAAAAGGTGGAGAGTTTGAGGATAGGGCACAGGTTACGATTAAAGTAACTGACGAGAATTTTTCTGATTGGGTTGCCGCTCTCGATGCTACATATCAGCTTCCTAAAGAAGATGATGGTTATGCCGCATTTAAAGGTGCTACAATTGAACTTGAAGGAATGTTCTATACAAAAAAGTTTGAGGTTGGCGCTATTCAATATTGGGTATACAGGTATCATAGCCATGATGATCAAAATGAAGCTCATGAGCATGATCACGAAGGCGAAACATCTACAAGCGAAATGATACCTATAGAAGTAATATTCCTTGATGACGATGCAACTATCCCTCAGGATGGTGATTGGGTTAAGGTTACCGGTGTTGTAGGTCCAGATTCAACCAAAAATCTTTCAGCTGTGAGAAACGCTGTAGTTACTGTTGAACAAGAACATGGTAACGCCCACGTAGAATAAAAATATACAACCATTGAGGTCTTGCCTCAATGGTTGTTTTTTATGTTTTTTTATGCTATCATACTTTGTAGTGCTTTTAAACAGTTGAGGAAGGTGATTAAATATGCCAATCAGTGAGTATTTTGGTAAAAGTCCTTTTGAAATATTAATAAAGCTAAAAAAAAGAAAAAAAGACATCCAAGCTAAAAAACAAAAACGCGATGCGCATTCTGCTCAGATAAAAAAAATTGAAGAAAAGTATGGTGTGGATTTTAATGGTTATATTCCTGATGCAACACTTTTGAGAATAGATCCGACTATTTGCAATGGTTATGAAGCATCATATGATATGCCCGGAATATTTGATGTTCTTAATATTAAAGAAACCGATAGGTTCCTTGATGTTGGTAGCGGCAAGGGCTACGCTATGTATATGTTTTCTCAGTTTCCTTTTTCTGCAATTCATGGTGTGGAGATGAGCGAAGAGCTTGCGAGAATTTCAAAGGAAAATCTTCAAAAGATATTCCCTGATGATAACAGATTTAACGTATTTTGTGAGAATGCTTTTTCCTTCTCTCGTATTGATGATTATAATTATATTTATATGTATAATCCTTTTCCGCGTGAAGTTATAGAAGAGTTTGTAGAAATACTTAAACAATCTGTTTTACGTCGAGAAGATAAGCTTACTGTTATATACCAAAATCCACAAAAAGGCTCATTGTTTGAGCAAAGCGGAGTTTTTAAAACAGTTTTGCTAAAAGACGGTACAGCGGTTTTTGAAAGCACTAAATAAAAAATCAGATACATTTTATTCTCAAACTCTGAAAGGGTGGTTATATATGTCAAAAGAAAAGGGAAAAGGCTCTAAAGGTAAAAAGATAAGAAAAGTGATTAGTATATTTGTTGCTGTAATTGTAGCGCTTGGTGCTTTGATTGCGCTCGCTAATACAATTATTGTAAAGGATTGCATAAAAACTGCTAAGAGTTTTGAAAAGGTACAATATGAAAAACCTCAACTTGTTCCTGGGAAGGATGAGAATGGCAACTGGGTTTTTACTACCGATGAAAGCTTTAATGTTATGCAGCTGACTGACATTCACCTTGGCGGTGGATTTATGAGCGTCTTTAAGGATAAAAAGGCTATTAATGCGGTAGCAGCTATGATAACAGCAGAAAAACCGGACCTTGTTATTATCACAGGTGATATTGCTTATCCTGTACCTGTTCAGGCGGGTACCTTCAATAATAAAAGCGGTGCAATGGAGCTTATAAACCTTATGGAAACGCTTGGCGTTTATTGGACTGTTACATTTGGCAACCACGATGCAGAAAGCTATAGCTATTATGAGCGTGAAAAGGTAGCAGAATTTTATTCCGATAAAAATCTCCAGTACTGCCTTTTCCAAGCAGGTCCTGAGGATATTGATGGCTTCGGAAATCATACAATTGAGGTGAAAAACAGCAAGGGTCTTATTACACAGGCATTTATAATGATAGATTCTCTTTCTTATATAGATACCGGTGTAATAAATAGCGGACTGATTAATGGACTTACCGGTAAATATGATAATATCCACGATAATCAGGTGGAGTGGTACAAAACTGAAATAGAGAGAATGAACGCTGAAAACAAGGCTGTTATTAATTCGCTTCAGCCCGGCGAAAACGGTGGACTTTATAAAGATTTCGGAACAGTTAAAACACAATGCTTCTTCCACATTCCTCTTGTAGAGATAAAAGATGCTTGGTCTGAATTTGCGGATAATGGCTTTAAGGATACGGAAAATGTAAAATATATAGATGGCATATTAGGTGAACCGGTTTGTTGCGGCTTAGGAGAAGATAATCTCTTTGAGGCTATGGTAGAGCTTGGCTCTACAAAGGCTGTTCACAATGGCCATGACCATTATAACAATGTTTCATTTTCAAAGGATGGTATTATATTCAGCTACGGATATAGTATAGATTACCTTGCCTATATAGGAATCAAAAATGAGGGCTCGCAAAGAGGCTGTACCATTATAACCTGCAACCCTGATACAAGCTTTGAAATAAACAAATATAACTATTATTCAAATAAGTATGACAACACACTTTTGCCAAAAGAGACTGTAGAAATGCAGTTTGAAGATGTTACATATCAGGTTCCGATTGAGGAATAAAAATAAAAATAGTCGATTAATTTGAAATTAATCGACTATTTTTTATCTTTTTTATTGAATTTCTAAAAACATGGTGGTATTATTTTAAAGTTAAAAAAGTTAAAGCAAAACCCGTCTTTTTTAACAGAATTTAATACGAAAAGAGGTATGCAAAATGTGGTTTTGGTTTTCAGTGATCGCTTTGATTTGCTGGAGCGGTTCCGATTTGTTTTCTAAAATCGGTTGCGCAGACAAATCAGATAAGTACAGCCATTATAAAATGGTTACCGCCGTTGGCGTTGTAATGGGTATTCATGCTTTGTATGAGATATTCGTTTCCGGCGTACCTATAGACCTTGCATCCCTCTTAAAATATCTTCCTGTTTCAGCTCTTTATATTCTTTCAATGGCAATTGGTTACATAGGTCTTCGTTATATCGAGCTTTCAGTTTCTTCACCTATTTGTAACTCATCAGGAGCACTTGTTGCAATTCTTTGCATTATAACAGGTGATGCTCTTGCGGTGCCACAGTATATTGCTGTTGCTCTTGTTTGTCTTGGTGTTATAGGCCTTGGCTTCGTAGAAGCAAAGGAAGATGATGAGCTCCGTGCTTTAAGACAGGAGAAGGGTAACTACAAATATTCAAAGAGCCCTTTAGCAATCATTCTTCCGCTTATTTATTGCCTTTTAGATGCTCTCGGAACATTTGCTGACAGTATCGTGCTTGAAACACTTGATGAAGATGTTGCAAACGTTGCATACGAATTAACCTTCCTTGCTTGCGGTATCATCTGCTTTATTTATGTTAAGTTTATTAAAAAGCAGAAATTCCTTCCCAAAAAGGAAGCACCAAAGTATACAGGTGCTATCTTCGAAACTGCAGGTCAGTTCGCATATATTTATGCACTTGCAGATTCAGAGCATGTTGCAATGGCAGCACCAATTATCTCCGCTTACTGCGTAGCATCTGTAGTATGGGGAAGAATCTTCCTTAAAGAAAAGCTTTCAATAAAACACTATGCTATGATTGTTTTAGCAGTTGTAGGTATTGTAATACTTGGTCTTTATGATGCATAATTAAAGCCTCTCACTTCGCAAAGTGAGAGGCTTTGAATTTATTCCTTTGTTTCTTCTATAACTTCTTCTGCAGGTGTTTCTTCTACGATGGGCTCAACATTTGCTTCTTCAACATGCTCCGCTTTAACAACAGGCTCAACAGGAGTAAAGTTAGCTTCTGCAGACTGAGGTGGAGCGTAGTTCATATTTGCTTGGTTGTAGAATCCACCATTAGGTGTAATATTTTGATACATAGGTGGGATAGGATAATATTCCTCGTAGTCAGGAATATCGTTATAAGAAATAATACCATTAAATATAGCAAGCTCTCTCACATATGCAAAAAACTCAGCTTCTGCAATAAGTTGATATGGCATAACAAAAAAGATGCTTAAAAGACCGCAAGTGAATATAGAGAGTAAGTGCCAGCCTAAAAATGAGAATTGCAATTCAAATAATTCCATTTTATGGCCATTCATTATTTTCTTGCTTAAATCAAGAGCTCTTTTATAGTTCATTGAAGGATTAACGCTGAGAATATAATCAACAGCGGCATATTCGTATGTTTTGATAATTCCGGGAATAACGCAAAGCGCAGACCATAAGAGTATGGATGAATTCTTAATAATAGAAACTTTTGCAACATTTATAAATGTTTTGTCTGAATAACTTTTAAAAAGTTCGCCAACCTCAACAGGATGGTTTTTTCTATGTTTAAGGAAAAATCTACAGCTACCAACCTTAACCTGACTTCCGACAAAGGCATTGATAACAAAGCCACCGAACAAAGCAACAACCAAAAATATAAGGAAAACCAGAATGAACAATGGCATTGATTCTTCCTGAATATCTGGTATAAAGGATGGTAAGCCCTGAATATCAGTAGGACCATCTACGCTTGTAGTTGTGCTGAAATTGAAACTGAAGGTTGGTGCACTTGAGACGCCACCGTCTAAAATCATTACAATAATTGAAACACCAACACAAAGCCAATGGTTTTTCTTTAATAATTCTTTTGCAGCTTCTTTTATTTGTACTCTGTTCATAATAAACCTTCTTTCATTTCGTTTTTATATTGTTTTTATTCTGTAAATCTTAACACCATGAGGTTCAACAGAACAATTGATATTGTTTGTTATTATTGTACTCTCATTTTCCCAAAGGTCTGTGCATTCATATTCTTTTGAAATAGGCAAATCAATATATGGCTCGTTATGGATTTTCATAATAGGTAAAACCATGTGCTTTCTCTCATTGGATTTATTGAGGAAGCATACAGCAAGCTCTCTGTTTTCAAGTGGCTTTACAATAATATCTGTTAAGCCGTTTGTAAAAATTCTCTTTCCCTGCATACCGCGTTTATCTTGATCAATTGCAATAAGGTTTTTGTTTTTAAGAATATTAAGCACTTTGTTATCTTCATCTACAGTGCCGTCAGCGTTTACGAATTTCCTTATATCGTTTCCTAAAATAAGTGGAGCGGCCATCATACACCAAAGGGAGAAATGAGTTCTGTTTTCTTCTGCGGTAAGTGAGCCAACACCAACTTCAAGCATATCAGGGTCATTCCAACAACCTACAGTTGCATGCTTATAAAGGCGTACATTTATTTCATATATACCAATCATAGAAGTCCAAGAAGGCCTAATATCAGGTGTTGTGCGCCAAAGGTTGCCTGCTTTTGCTCCCCACTTCCACGGTTTGTTTCTACCCCATTCACAAATAGAGTAGCATATTGGTTTTTCAACAACACCATTTTTCTCTGCATACTCTTTAGTAGCGCGTCTTAATTCATTACCCATTTTTATGTATTGACGCTGTGCGGAGTCTGCCTTAGAGGCTACTGGATTGTAAAACTCTAATTTGTTAAGACCCTTTTTGAGCTTGACTTTAATTTGGAGTCGTCCGTCGGGTGTGAAGCCTTTAGATGCAGGGAAATAACAGTCGTATTCCGTTTCGTCGTTTACCTTGCAAACAAGGAATTTACGGATGTTTCCGCCCTTTCTGAAAACGATTGTAAGGCTGTATTCGTTATCCTCAGGTACATCAATTGCAGGGAATGTAAGCTTACCTAAGCCGCCGCAAAGGTTACCTACTGTGAAGCCGCTTTCAACTCTTTCGTCAGGGAAAATCTTTGCGCCTTCTGAAATCTCTCCATGGTGAGCAAAAATATCAATAAAATCTTTTTCACCGGGTTTGCCGATATAAAGCTTAATAAGATTAGGTGCAATTGTAGGGATTGCTTCATTATGACAGAAATCGTATTTGAAGTATTCTGCACCCCATTCAGCAAGCGTATCTGCGTCTGTTGCCTCGTTATAAAGGCTTGCAGGTAAATCTTCGCAGGTAAGTGTACCATTTGAGGTATAAAGACCTACCTTAAGACCTTTAGCGTTAACTTCCTCTATAAGTGATTTGATGCCTTTTGGGAAGCGTGTTAAATCACCTTGAAGCTTACCATCTGCGGTCCTCAATGAGCTTTGCCAACAATCATCAAGATTGACATAGATGTAACCTGCATCCATGAGCCCTGTCTTAACGAGAGCATCTGCGGTGTCTTTAATAAGTTTTTCATCTATAGAATTTCTGAAGGTGTTCCAACTGCTCCAGCCCATAGGTGGTGTGAGCGCAATACCATTCGCGTATTTTTCTTTTTCATCAATATGCACCTGAGTGTAAGCAAAAGCTTTTTTTGCAAAACAAGTAGGGCATATATTCTTTTTTTTAAGGACCTTTCCAATAGCAATACCTGCACTTAAGCCTGATGCTAGAGTAAATAGTTTTCTTGTGTTCATTTAAAACTCCTATTATTAATTATAAAAATAGCCGACCCCAAGGTCGGCTACAATGTTTTATTATTCAGCAACTTCGCTTGTTTCGGTGTTTGCTGCAAAATTTGCGTTGTAACCGGCAATAAGCTTGTTAGCATAAGAGATTTTAACAATACTGCTAACGATAGGGATGAATCTGAGAAGCATTACGAACATACCGCCGTGCTTAAGCTCAACGCCATAATCTGCGGCTTTCTGATACATTCTTTCAGCCATCTGGTAGTTCCAAACAAGTGAGTAAATACCAAGAGAGAATATATCAAGAAG
>CAJGCL010000058.1 GCA_904501675.1 Clostridiaceae bacterium | reverse complement strand
TTTAGCGGAATGGCTATACGCTCTTACGAGTCCGCCACCACCAAGAAGAATACCGCCAAAATATCGGGTAACCACAACAACGCAGTCGGAAATATCCTCCTGCGTAATAACATTCAGAACAGGCATACCTGCAGTACCCTGAGGCTCACCATCATCTGAAAACCTTTTAATTGACCCTTCGCGCAAGGCATAGGCGTATACGTTATGGGTAGCGTCCCAATGTTTTTTCTTTATTTCTTCAATAAAGCAAAGGGCGTCCTGCTCCGATTTAACAGGCTTTGCATATCCAATAAATCTAGACTTTTTAACTATATATTCTTCTGCGGAATATTGACCGAGAGTGGTATATGATTCCACCTCAACACCTCCTATATAACGCAAAAAGCCGGTGATAACTCACCGGCTTACTAAGCATAATAACTTACTTAGAGAGGTTATATTTCTTATTGAATCTGTCTACACGTCCACCTGTATCAACGAGCTTCTGTTTGCCAGTGAAGAATGGATGACATTTTGAGCAGATATCAACACGCATACCGTCCTTTGTGGAAGCTGTTTCAAGCACAGCACCGCATGCACATTTAACCTGAGTTGCGCCGTAGTTTGGATGAAGTCCTTCTTTCATTGTAATTTCACCTCTTTAAAATTGATATCACACTAGTAATAACACATTAGCAGAAGAATATTATCATAACAAGAGAAAAAAAGCAAGTCTTTTTTTAAAAAAAGATAATAATATTTAATGTTTTTACAGGAGTTTTCTGCTTTATTATGATATTTCAATTAAAATGTTGATTTATTCCAATATAATGGTAAAATATAAACAAATAAATTGGGAGGTGGTTTTCAAATGAAAAGAAAAAAGAACGGTAAATTTAATTTCTGTCTTAGTTGCTCCGCTTACCTTCTTACCATTATTTTAGACCTTCTGTTCACATATATCGCAACACCGAATTTACTGCTTGAAGGCAATCCGTTATACAACCAGACCAACTTCGGATGGACCGGTCTTATTGCTATAAATATTATTACGTTTATCGGTTATGTTGCTATGGCCTGGTACGCATTTATAAAATACCAATCCCCTGTTACAAACGAAACCGATATGAAACGATATCTGGCCTTAATAAACTATGGCAATGCAGACAACTATGTTCCTATGATGTGGAAGCTACCTAAAAACTGGGGACCACAGACCGCTTGCCTTTGTTGGTCTATAGTTTGCGTACTTCCCTTTTGCCGTATGATAATAGTACTTGAATGGTTTCTTATGATTATGAGAATAAGAAACGAAATAACAGAAATATTTTTCACAATTGTTGCTTGCTTCCCAATGGGACGAATTGATATTTTCCTTGCTGTTATAGGCGCCTGGATTTTATCATTCATTTGGATAAAAAAAGAATTCAAAAACAACCTGAAAAGCATTGAAAAAAGACGGAATCAAAACTGATTCCGTCTTTTGCTTTTAAATTTTTTTACCAGAGGTTTTCAGGGTATGCGCCGCCATCAACAAGAGCCTGAACGGATTTAATAACATCAGGTTTATCCTCTTTGTATGTAACGCCAAACCACTTATCTTTTGTTTCAAGAACATCTACAGTGCACTTACCTTCAGAAAGCATATCGCGCACAAGGAAAGGAAGGAAAAATTCTGATTTAAGAGGATTCTCAGGAACCTCAATCTTAAGGAATTCAATGAAGTATTTTTCAATTTCATCGATTATTTCTGCAGGGAAGCCCCAGCAGTTCATTGAGCAAACGCTGTTTTCAGGAAGCTCCATCCAATTTTCTTCATCTTCTGTGTATGAAATCTTGCCGTTAATGCGCTTAATTTTTGTTCTTTCAACGACATCTATAAGTTGGCCTTTTTCGTTAACATCGCAAACTCCTCGAGAAACTGTACCGTTATCGGTAAGTGTATTTTTAAGGAAATACGCGGACATTGCAAAACTATATTTATTGCTATTGAAATCAGCCTTATCCATCCAGCCTGAAATATTCTCGAATGCGCCTCTGCCGTAGAAGTCATCGGAGTTAATAACCATAAATGGTTCATTAACGGCACCTTTACAGCAATAAATAGCATGAGCTGTACCCCAAGGCTTAACTCTGTCTGCAGGAACCTCAAAACCAACAGGGAGCATATCTGTACTCTGATACACATATTCAACCTTTACATGCTTTGAAACCTTATCACCTATAACCTCACGGAAAAGCTGTTCGTTTTCTTTCTTTATAATAAATACAATTTTATTAAAACCGCATTTTATAGCATCATAAACTGAATAATCAATAATAATTGAATTGTTTGGGCCTACAGGGTCAATCTGCTTAAGTCCACCGTAACGGCTACCCATACCTGCGGCAAGAATAACTAATGTTTTATCCATTTTCTTTCTCCCTTTCGGAATTTATATGGCTTTCACCTTCATTGATAATAGCACACAATTATTTTTTTGTCTACTTAATTTTTCGGTTGACAAAATTCTCAGTTGATTTATAATCATATGGAATAAATAACCAAGAGGTAAAATATGACATCACTTATAACTAAAATTTTTCTTAAAGATAAAGATGCTTCTACACCAAGCGGAAGAGAAGCGTACGGCAGAATTGCGGGTATTGTTGGTATTATTTGCAATCTTTTACTCAGCGTATTAAAATTTATTGTAGGCTCTGTTTCAAACAGCGTTTCAATTACCGCAGACGCTATCAATAATATTTCTGACGCAGGTTCATCAATTGTTACTCTTATAGGTTTCAGGTTATCTGAAAAGCCTGCTGACGAGGACCACCCATATGGCCACGCAAGAATTGAGTACATAACAGGACTTATTATTTCTTTCCTTATAATTCATATTGGTTTTGATATTCTGGTTGATTCTTTTAATAAGATAATTCACCCTGAAGATAGCATTTTCAGTTGGGTAACTGTTGGTATTCTTTTTGGTTCAATTATTGTTAAGCTCTGGCTTAGTTCATTCAACAAAAAACTTGCTGCAGCAATAAAATCAAAAACCCTTGAGGCAACTGCTACAGATAGCCGTAACGACTGCATTTCAACAGCCGCTGTTTTATTTGCTACAATTGCTTCTCACTTGTGGAATATAAACCTTGACGGATTTATTGGTCTTGGTGTTGCTGTTCTTATCATTGTTTCAGGTATAAATCTTGTAAGAGAAACTGTTGGTCCCCTTCTCGGTCAGGCGCCATCAAAGGAAGTTTACGAAACAATCGAACACGGTATACTTCAATATGAAAACGTTTTAGGCGTCCATGACCTTATGGTTCACTCATACGGTCCCGGAAGCTACTTTGCTTCTGCTCATATTGAAATGGATGCCAAAATAAATGTACTCGTATGCCATGATATTATGGACCGGATTGAAAGGGATTTTAAAGCAAAGCATAACATTCACCTTGTAGTGCATCTTGACCCCACTGTGCTTGACTGCGAGGAAACAAATGAGCTTAAAGACACTGTAAGGTCAATTTTATTTGATATAGATCCCATTATAACCTTCCACGATTTCAGGGTTGTTATGGGTGAAAATGCTAAAAATGTTTTATTTGATGTTGTTGTTCCACCTAAATACAAGTACTCTGACGATGACCTTGTTAGCCTAATTAAAAACCGCGTAAACGAAGCCGGTAACGGCAACCTTTACGCAGTTGTATTAGTAGACAGAAGCTATGGCGTTTTAAAAAGCGAGGAATAATAAACTACAGGATAATGCAGATTAAACCACTGCAGCCGTCATTTATAATACGCTCTAAGGTTTCCTGAATTTTCCCGCGTGCATCTACAGGCATATGGCATAACTTACTGCGCAAACCTTCGTTGACGAGCTCGCTGAGAGATTTACCGAAAATATCTGACTCCCAGATTTTAAGCGGGTCTTCCTCGAAACCATTAAGTAAATATTTCAACAATTCTTCAGACTGGCTCTCCGTTCCAACAACGGGAGCCACTTCTGTTTCTATACAGGTTTTCATCATATGAATAGAGGGTGCAGAAGCGGCAAGCCTTACCCCGTACCTTCCGCCTTGCTTTACAATTTCAGGCTCTTTGAAGGTAAGCTCATCAATATCAGGCATAACAATTCCGTAGCCTGTTGCTTCAACTTCATCAAGAGCATTTTTAATACGGTCATACTTTTTACGGATTCTTGAAAGCTCTTCAAGATTTTCTATAAGCTGTTCTTCATTTTCTATTGAAAGCCCTGTTTTTTCTTCAATTATTTTATATATAAGCTCCGCTGATAAATCTGCTCCAATAACGGCTCTGCCTTTACCTAAATCCAATTCGGAAATTCGGGTTGATGCTACATGCTCATTTTCGCCAAGAACATTAAGCATTACGCTTATATCTCCCATACAAGAAACGTCAGACACCGATGATTTAACGCTTTCAAAAACAGAGCACCTGAGCCAATGCGCTCTGCCCAGGGCTGTAAACCAACCGGGAAGGTTTACACCAATCTCTCTTACAGGGAAACGATACAAAACAGTACCGAGAATACTTTTTATCTGATTTTCGTTCATTCGGGCGCAATCCACCGGAATTACAGGTACGCCATATTTCGCACAAAGACTCTCACTCAACGAAACAGCCTCATAGCTTTCGGGAGAGGTTGTGTTAAGAAGCATAACAAAAGGCTTATTTATAGATCGAAGCTCATCAACAACTCTTTCTTCTGCTTCCTCATATTCATAACGCGGAATATCACTTATTGTGCCGTCGGTCGTTATTACAAGACCAATAGTAGAATGTTCTGTTATAACCTTCTGGGTGCCTAATTCTGCCGCCATATTAAACGGAATTTCGTGGTCATACCAAGGTGTTTTAACCATTCTGGGTTTATCTTCTTCAATATACCCTAAAGAGCTTGGAACAATATAGCCAACGCAATCAATAAGGCGAACATTGAGAGAAGCATT
The DNA here is from genome assembly GCA_904501675.1 of Clostridiaceae bacterium. Taxonomy (GTDB): domain Bacteria; phylum Bacillota; class Clostridia; order Oscillospirales; family Acutalibacteraceae; genus DTU089. Next base: position 7,195 of record CAJGCL010000058.1, on the reverse strand, counting down.
ATCAGGAAGATTAATTTTAACCGCTTCTTCCGGAATAAACTTAGGCTCAGTTGTCATAATAGTTCTGCCTGCGGCAGATTGAGGTAATTCATCCTGCGCCCTTTCACGTTTATATCCGCTTTCAATATTAGGAATTACCAATGTATCCATAAACCTTTTTATAAAGGTAGATTTACCTGTTCTTACAGGACCTACAACGCCAATATAAATATCACCGCCTGTTCGAGCTTCAATATCCTTATAAATACTTGCTTCTGTCATAACTTTACCTCCATACGCTTCTCAAAGTATTTCACCAAATACATATGAACAGAAGACGAGTTTTATGACAGGCGTAAAAAAGCTAATGTCCATTAGCAAATAGCGGATAGCGCAAGAGTTGCCAGATGCCAGATGCCAGATACCAGGGATATCGCGTATAATAAACATAATGCTATGTAACATTCGGCTTTCCTTGAACAAAGCCAGAAACAAACGATAAATTTGACAACATTTCTTTAATGTGCTATAGTTAAATAATAGAAGGATTATTAGAACAATAACAATCAGTAAGACAAGGGTCGGTTAGCGTGAAAACTAAAAATATTATATTATTGGAATCAATCAGAGACGAAAAGCTAAAACGTGATTTTTGTTACTCGAAACATGACAAAAAAATACTAAACAAGATTTTCAAACAAATATCAGATGAATTATCTATTAATGTTAAGTACCTATGCGAATTGTATTTTCTTGAAATTCCAGGATGTGGCTCTATCATTAACCAATACATAAGAGAATTTGAGTCAGAAACAGTAAAGGCTTATATTGTTCATCATATTGTGGATGACAGGATCAAGGACTGCGAAAGAATACTATTAAATTTATATTATTCTTATAAAAAATCCTCTGAATATATCGGTGTTTCAAAATGTTATTCTCCATTTATAAGTGTTATTTATGATAATTTGTTTAAGCAACTTAAACCCAAAACGATAGCGCATGAACTTATTGAATTAGGTGAAAACCCGTTTGATTATTTTAGTTTACCATTAACAATGAGAATGGTAGCATCTTGGAAAATGTACGAAATGTATGAATTGAGTGTGTTATATTTATCAGAAGATATATCCTACATCGATAATTTTCTAGCAAAAAATCACAACAATGATTGGCGTCCTACTCCGCATTTCATTAAACGTCAAATAACTTTTACCGCGATTGATAATTTGAAATATTTTCAATCCAACGATTCATACAAAATTTTAAAAAAATTATCTAACAATACTGATGATGATATCAGGTATTTAGCGAAAAAATTTTTAATTAAATGGGACAACAACCATCGATAAGGGTAAGACAGGGGACGGTTCTGTGTCTTGATGTCTAAAATCTAATCAACAAGCGGTATTTTCCTAATCGAAGATACCGCTTGTTTTCTTTCTACTCTGGTGTACCGATTAAAGTTGCTGTTTGTTTATACCTTCCAGTTACAATATAGTCGTCTTGCTCGTTGTTCACTTCGCAATACTCCTTATTGTGCCAGTGCTTATCGTTCCCTGCATCGCCCACTGGGCGCGGTCTCGAACGCACCCTTCGAAGGAAGGTGGCGCGGAACAGCTGGTCTGTTTCGTGGCGAAAGGTTCTTCATTAAAATCGTACCGAAGGTGCAACATCGTAATAAAACAGTTGGGTGCAATTTATGTGTTTTTTTGTGTAATTGCATCTTCGATGCAATTTTAATAAACGTTTCACCTGTCGGTGAAAATGTTGTTTTGCAACAAAGAACCACCCACCACCGCAAGCGATGGTCCCCCCGCCTTCGAAAAAGAGCAAGACCCAACAGCAGCTTTCTTCTGCTATTAAACTTTCATCTATTCACTATTCATTTAAAAGCGGCACGGCTGATATCCGTGCCCTACGGCTATCGCGTTGGGTAGAACAACTGTAGGGAACGGGCACCGACCGTTCCGTTAAATTTCAAACAATTAAATTGGCCAAAAAATCAGGGGAGGTTTTTGCTGGAAAACCAAGCAATCACAGAACCGTTCCCTGATTTTATTGAATTTGACATTATTTTTGAAATATACTATAATGTAGAAATATTATAAATCAGGAGTGAATGTTTTGTTACTTAATTTTAACCCCAGTTATGACGTTATGGATGTTTTGTACGCATTCCTTGACACCTTCAGAATTTCAAGTGTATTCCCCTATTTTCTTGCGCTTGTAACCGCTACTGTGTGCGGTGCAGCAATAGGCGTTGAAAGAACACTCCGGCAGAAGGAAGCAGGCATTAGAACACATATAATTGTTGCTATGGGTTCTGCTCTTATTATGATTGTAAGTAAATACGGTTTCTTTGATATTGTTAACATGCAAGGCATTGAGGGTAACATTAACCTTGATGGTGCAAGACTTGCCGCTCAGGTTGTTACAGGTATCTCCTTCCTTGGTGCAGGTATTATTGTTTATAAGGGCACTGTTAAAGGTCTTACAACCGCTGCAGGTGTTTGGACAACAGCAGGTATCGGCCTTGCAGCCGGTGCTGGTATGTATGGTATTGCCGTATATGCAACGCTTATCATTCTTGTTGTTCAGATTGTTATCCACAGAATTCTTCCTGTTGAAAACACAAGCACAACATCTTTAAGCATGAAGCTTGTTGACAGCCCTGAATCTATTGAGATAATAACAGAAACGCTTAAAGATAATAATTTTGAAATTATTTCAAGTAGCGTAGAAAAGAAAAACGAAAAGCTTGTTTGCTTATTCGTTATAAAATCAAAGGGGCATATTAATCCTGAAGATGTAAGCGCATTATTCACTAATAACGAACACGTTATTTCTGTTTCTGTATAATTTATATTTTGTCAATACTAACGATTAAACTGTCCTTTTTTAGGGCAGTTTTTCTATTGTTTTAATCCAGCAAATATTGTATCATATATCTGTTAAAATTTAGTAAAGTGAGGTAGTTCGCTTTGAAAAAAAATGTAGCTTACGACAAAAGCGGTAAACCCTTCCCACAGCTTATGGGTATTATCGGAATTTTGCTTGCAATTGCTCTTTTAGTTGCAAGAATCAATTTCGTTGCAGTGGTTAATGTTGCCTATATGTGCATTATTGCGGCACTTACCATAATAGGTGCTATCTTCTGCAAGAAGGTTTACAAATGGTTCATTATCGGTTATTGTGCACCGGCTATAAGCATCTTCCTTTATTTCCTTATCTGGGGTGCAGACGCAGGCTTTGGTGCATTCTCAACAGGTAAAACAGGTTGGTCAAGTGCAGACAACCCTCTTTTTGCCGGCGAAGGTAGCTTCCTTACAAGGCTTGGTGGTGGATTGATTCTTCTCCTTCCTTGCATAGTTGCTGTTATTCTTTTAGTTGTTGTTGCTAAAAAGAATTTCAAAAAGGTTGGTCTTCACAAATTCCTTACATCTGTTTTGAGTTTAGTTTTAGCAGGTACAACCGTCCTTTATGTTCTCACAATGAATCTTCGTGCTCAACCAAACGTTGAAAGACTCTGGGACGGACACGACGATTATCTTGATGGCGTTGACAAAGTAAAAAAAGGCAGTCCTAACGTTCTTTTCATTCTTATGGATGATATGGGTTATGGCGACACTTCTTTAAACGGTGCTATTTATGATACACCTAATATGGACAGAATCGGTGAAGAAGGTCTTAATTTTGATAACTTCTATTCAAGCTATTCTGTATGCTCTCCTGCAAGATTTGCTCTTATGACGGGTAGATACCCATTCAGAGGCTATGCGGATAACGTTATTTATCCAACATACGACACATTCTCACCATTTGCACAAACAAGAATTTTCAACTCAATTGAAATGGGCAACAACTGTGATGGTATGCTTGGTGATGAAATTACTCTTGCTGAGATTTTCAAGAATGCAGGCTACAATACAGGTGCATTCGGTAAATGGCATTTAGGCGACTATGGCGAATATCTCCCAACAAACCAAGGCTTTGATTACTTCTACGGAAGCCACCACGTTAACGATATGGCGCCGTTCTACCATGTAAGAGAAGAAGCCGGCGAGTTTGAAATTGTTCACGGCGTTGAAGAGCTTCGCGACGAAAACGGCAAAAAAGACCAGCGTCAGTTAAGCGAATGGATTCACGAAGAAATCAACGATTGGGTAACAGATAAGGTTACAAACAGTGATGAACCTTTCTTCGCATACTATGCTACACCATGGCCACACGCACCAATATTCGTTGGCGACGACTTTAACGGCGAAACAGGTATGGGCGCATACGCTGACTGCGTAACAGAGTTTGACTACTATCTGGGCGAGCTTTTCAACACACTTGAAACACTCGGTGTTATGGATGATACAATTATCGTTTTCACAAGCGATAACGGCCCTGCTCTCGAAGGCTCTGTCGGAGGACACAGAGGCGGTAAATACCTTGCATACGAAGGTGGACAAAAGGTTCCGTTTATGATTCGTTGGGGCAACAACAATAACCTTTGGAAAAAAGGTGAAACAAGAAACCAGACTGCAACACTTGTTGATATTATGCCTACACTTGTAGAGCTTTGCGGTATTACAGGTGAAAACGGTACAAAAACAAACTACATTCCGTTTGACAGAGACATTGACGGCGTTTCAATGGTTGAACTCCTTAAAAACGATACTGTAATCCACACAAAAGAACATCCTATTCTTCATATGAAGAGAGAAAAGCTTATGGCTGTTCAGTATACAACATCCACAGCAGATGTGCTCAGCCGTGAAGAATACGCTAACTATACATACCCTGTTCTTACAGATAATGAATATATTACATTCAAATATTTCAAGAGAATTCAGAATGACAACTCTGCATTCTTTGATAAGTTCAGAAAGAACTGGCTCCATATTCTTACTGATGACAGAGGCGAAAACCTTAACCGTTCAAGCGTTTACCCCACAATTGCTGAGGAAATGAGAGCTCAGATGGACGAAATAATGAAAAACTTTAAGGAAGACCGCCGCGGTAAGAGCGAAGAGTACTACAACAAATAAACCTGAATTAATAGCCTCGGATTATTCCGAGGCTATAATTTAAAAGGAGAAAGCTATGCCACCACTTTCAATAATGATTAAGCCTGCATCAGCGTTATGCAATATGCGATGTGAATACTGCTTTTACCACGATGTTACTGACCACCGCGATGTTAAAAGCTTCGGGCTTATGAGCGAAGAGACTGCAGAAAATTTAATAGACAAGGCGCTTACCTTCGCAGACGGTGAAAGCATAGCCTTCGCTTTTCAGGGCGGTGAGCCTACTATCCGCGGGCTTGATTTCTTCCGTTTTTTCTGCAAAACGGTAGACGAATTGAATTCTAAAGGCAGTACTATTTACTATGGCTTGCAGACAAACGGCACGCTCATTGATGACAGATGGGCAAAGTTTTTCAAGCAACGTAATTTCCTTATCGGTCTTAGCCTTGATGGTGATTTTAAAAACAATTCATTCAGAATTGATGAAAAAGGCGAAAACAGCTTTTATAAGATAATAAAAGCCGCGAACACTTTTGAAAAGCACGGTGTTGATTTCAATATTCTTACTGTTCTTACAGGCAGATGCGCTGAAAATATTGATGAAATATTAAAATATTTCAAAAAGAGGAATTTTAAATATCTGCAGTTCATCCCCTGCCTGAGACCATTCGGAGATAAAAGTGAAAGCCCGCTTTATATGACACCTGAACAGTACAAGCATTTTCTTATTCACGGCTTTAACGCATATGTAAAGGATTATGTTCGTGATGAATACACAAGCATACGCTACTTTGATAACCTTGTGCATCTTTATCTCGGCAATCCTACAGAGCAATGCGGTATGTGTGGGCACTGCACACATCAATTTGTGGCTGAGGGAAACGGAAATATTTACCCCTGCGACTTTTACTGCACAGATGAATGGCTTTTAGGTAACATAAATGAGCCTACAGAAAATTTTGATACTCTCGCCCATTGTGAAAAGGCGATAGAATTTTTAAGAGAGAGCATTGCTGTAAGTGACGAGTGCAAAAAATGCAAATATTTCGCATTATGCCGTGGCGGTGGCTGTAAACGAACACGAGAAGACAGAAACTACTGCGAAAGCTACAAAGCATTTTTTGATGCCTGCATTCCCCTGTTCAGAGCATTTGTTGCAGAGAAAAAGTAACTCATAATAATTACAATTTCGTAACTTCTATTGAAAAACCTCCTTGTAAATGTTATTGTAGAATTACAATAAAAATACAAGGAGGTTTTTTTGTGAAAAGATATTTGAGTTTATTTTTAGCAATTGTTTTAGCGGCAGGTGCGCTTTTAGCAGCACCAATACAATTGCCGGGGCTTGTTGTTTCGGCAAGTGCAGAGGAAACAACCGTCCCTGAAGGAACTACCTCTACACCCGAAGACACAACTGTACCGAGTGAAGGTGATGAAACCCCCACTCCAGAATATGAGTTAAAATTCTCACTCATAAACAGCAATCGTGAATATGCCGTTTCCGGTTACACAGGCACTCCTATTAATGTTATTATTCCAACGGAATACGAGGGTAAACCTGTAACCTCTATTGCTGATTCTGCTTTTTACTTTTGTAAAACCATTAAAACACTTACAATTCCCAATAGCGTCAAATCACTTGGACAAAGTTCATTTGGATCCTCAACAATAGAACAGGTCAATATTGAAGATAACGGATTAACATATATAGGCGACAGTGCGTTTAGCAGTTGTTCGTCACTAAAAAGCATCAAACTACCACACACAATAAAAATAATCGGTCTTATGTCTTTTTTTATGTGTAAATCACTTGAAGAAATAACAATTCCCGAAAATGTAAAAGAAATTCATCCTTCTGCGTTTAGTTATTGTTCAAACATTTGCTCGGTTACCTTTGGGGAAAAGGTAACCACCATTGGGGGATACGCTTTTTATGGTTGCGAAAAACCTGAAAAAATTACCATTCCCGATGGTGTAATTACCATAGGGGCGCATGCTTTTTCCGGTTGGGATGGCCTTACCACCCTTACCGTTCCGGGAAGTATAATCAACATGGGAATCTATGCGTTTGCTTTTTGCGATACCCTAACTACCGTGAACATTGGGAATGGCGTACCCGCCATTAGCGATTATGCTTTTTACAGTTGCGAAAACCTTGAAAAGGTTACCATTCCTTGCAGTGTAAAAACCATTGGGGA
>CAJGCL010000057.1 GCA_904501675.1 Clostridiaceae bacterium | reverse complement strand
TACACTTCAGCTTATCCCCTACTTTTTTTGCTTTTTCATCAGTACCGGGGATATAGCTTGGATACATTTTAATTTTATTACCTTTAAATTCGAATTTCAGAACTCTTTCCGCTACTGATGGTAAAGCTCTTATATGCATTATGAGAGTGTTGTTATTCTCCCAATAGGCATAAGACCGAACAGGCATTTTCAATTCACCTATAGAAACTTCATCAATACTTGATTCACCATTCATTGAAAGGAATATTCTATTTTCAAATCCACCGTCTTCTTCCCAGGAAAAAGTGCAACCATTCTTTGAAAACTCAAATTTCAGATTATTCATATTACCGCCTCTGTCTTTTGCAAAAAAGACAATAGGCATAGGAAACACACTTATAGGGAAACCAATAAAATTGATAAATCTACATTTTCTTAAAGAATAGGTTTTTCCGTTTATCTGTTTTTCAGTTTCCGAACGAGATTTATTTATAACATTTGATTTATCAGGCAAGGTTATTGTTTGACTATTAAGTTTTGAATCAGGTTCAATAAATGCTTTGGGCATATACTCCCATATAACATCAAGAGTTTCCTGCAAGCCACTATGGTCGGAGGTCATAATTAAACAAGCGTTATAATCTTCAAAGGAAATGGCATATTGGCAGAACATACCTTCAGCTCTGTATGTATTCGGCATACCTGCACATCGCCAGAAGCCACAACCGTAACCTGCGCTTGCGTCAGGCTCCTTTTCGCTGACAGAGTTATCTGTTATAAACCCTGTTGCTTCCTTTGTCCACCATTCAGGGATTACCTGAACACCATTATATTTGCCTTTGTTCTGATAACAGAGAATGAATTTTGCAATATCCTCGGTTTTAAGTTGTAATCCCCAACCGCCTGCCTCAACACCATCAGGTGAATGCTCCCAAAAAGGAACATCAATTCCAAGTGGCCCATAAAGTCGGGGTATAAGATATTCAGTAATAGATTCACCTAAAACCTTACAAAGCATTTTTGAGGCTACATAGTAATTATCGTTTACATAGCGCCAGCTTGTACCCGGTTCAAAAATCCACTTTGCATTAACAAAAAGTTCAAGCCAATTATCGCTTTTACTACCTCGGATTGAGGTTTGTTTACCAGCAGTCATGCACAAAAGGTGGTAAATTGTAAGCTTCTTTAAATTTTCGTCTTTCTTTTTAAGAAGCTCAGGAAAAACATCTACAAGCTTTGTCTCTCTTGTTATTTTACCTTCATCCAAAGCAAAACCGTAAGCTGTTGCAAGAAAGCTTTTACTTATAGAATAGACAGTATGTGGCATTTCAGGTGTAAGAGGTTTGCTCCACGCTTCGCAAGCAACTTTACCGTCTCTTAAAATCATTAAGCTATGAACGTTTATACCTCTATATGACATTTCCTCGGTCATCTTCAAGATAACCGAGGAGTCTATACCTACTGATTCAGGAGTTTTTGCTCTTTCAATTGGCTTATGCAAATTCATCATAATCTTTCACGTGTTCTGCTTCATAGCCTTTGTAAATATCAACGCTACGGATATGCCACTGAACAAAGCCATGCTCTTCTGCCATTTTATCTGCAGTTTCTTTCCACTTGCGAGCAACATCAATTGTTTTACCAATTAACTCTTCAACTTTTTCAGGTGATTGAAGGTCTGTAGATTTTGCGCCTGATTCTTCAACAATCTTTTTGATAGCACCCGGGTTATCCACAATAGGACAAGCACGAAGCATATTATCTGAGAATGGCTGACGAGCTTTATACGCCATAAAGATCGGGCTCTTGAGAGCGTCAATGAAATGAGTATCAGGATCCTTGATATTAACGTTTGAATAATGAGCAAACACACAAGGCTCACAATCGCCATTAGCGCTGATGTGGAAATACTGCTTACCACCTGCAACGCAACCACCAACATATTCACCATCGTTAAAGAAGTCGATCATAACAAGAGGTTTAACTTCTTTGAATCGCCATTTACGAACCTGATCATACATATGCTTTCTCTGCTCAGCTGTTGCCATAAGCTCAGCTGTAGCACCGCAACCTACAGGCACGAAAGAGAACAACCACGCGAAAACTGCACCCTGGTCAATAAGGAAATCTACATATTCATCTGTAGAAATAACATCTGCATTTTCTTTTGTGTAGCATAAGGATGTACCAAAAGGAATACCTGCAGCTTTCAAACGCGCCATAGCTTCAATAGTTGATTTGTATGTACCCTTACCTCTACGGGAATCTGTTGTTTCCTCGTTACCCTCAATAGAAATTGTTACAAGTAAGTTACCTACTTCTTTTATGCTCTGAACAAACGCATCATCGCAAAGAGTACCATTGGTGAAAGCATGAAAAAGGCAATCAGGATTTTCTTTACAAAGTCTTATGATGTCATTTTTACGAACAAGTGGCTCGCCACCTGTGTAAAGATACACATATGTACCAACAGCCTTACCTTCTTGAATGATTTTATTCAAATCATCATAGCTCATATTAAGCTTATCACCATATTCTGCAGCCCAGCAACCTTTACATTTAAGGTTACAAGCAGTAGTAATATCAATAAGAACTGCCCATGGAATATTACAGTTATGCTCCTTCATTGCAGCAAGACGTCTGTCATAGCTCTTTACAACCGCATTTATAAATGGTGGCACAAGCTTAAGAATTATATTTGTATCTGTGTTCATTATGACTCTTTTTACATAGTCAGCATATACGTTTGTAGGATCACCTAAGCGTTCTTCCAACTTTGTAAGAATTTTGAGATGAAGTTCATCCTTAACCATTTTCTTACCCCAGGAGATAAGCTTGAAAAGATTTGTATCATAATCTTTTTTTACGTATTCAATGCCCTGTTTAATCGCTGCATTAAGCGCAGCCTCTTTTATACCCATATTGAAAACATCCTTCCAATTAATAATTTAATCTCCACTCTTCTGTTTGCTCTCCCTCGAAGGAAGCAGAACCGCTTATTGACCCTTTATGAGCTGAACCATCTATATGAAGAGGTATTGTGTAATTCGCATAGGTTACGTAACCATCTGCATTAATACGGAGTTCTATGCTCGACCCCTTGTAAACAATATCTGCCGAGTCAACTTCCATAAAGCTTATATCAAAATTAGCAACATCCAGATAACCGATAGAAGCTGCGTTATGAGTAGGAACCTCATACATCCCTACGCTTTCACGAACAAGATTTATCCGGATAACATATTCATTACCTACACGTTGTACAGTAGCAGATTTCACACCTTTTTCGGTTAAGGTAAAGTTATTCTTTTTAGGAAGAATAATAGGAACTGTCTCCCCCTCAGAATTAACCGCTAAACCATTCTGATACATTAAAGTTTCGTTAACAGGCTTAACAACCCAGCCAATCATAAGATTAACAACAGATTTTACTATTTCTCCGCCTGTACACTCGGTAACATCTGCAGAAAAAGCCTCAGAATGAGAAACGGATAAATTACCTGTATACGCTTTGGTTTTGTTAACCGCCGCTTTTGCTGTTGATATTATTTGTGCCGTACTCCATCCCGATGGATTAGGAAGATCTGCAGTAATATTATTTTGAGAATTGGTTATTGGAGCATAACCACCGGGTTGCTTATTATTGTTGTTATCCTTTGGCTTACTCTCATCTTCCTTCGTCAGAGGGATGGATAAGCCTTCATCTACAACACTTTCCTCTGTATAACTCTGGGTGGTAATGTATAACGTCGGTTCTTCTTTAAAGGGTGATAAATCACTTTTAAAAACAGCAACTACTATAACAACCAACGTTAATAAAATCGCAACTTCAAACACAATTATTATGTTTCTTTTAAGTGCATCATCAGAACCCGAATTCCTTTTTATCTTTTTCACCACCAAATAAAAAATCTTAACAACGCTATTTTAAACTAACGTTGTTAAGATTATGTTAAAATTTATATTATTATTGTGAATTCTGTACCTTCTCCTAAAATACTTGAAACTTTTATCTCTCCATCAAGTATATTTATAACCTGCTTAACCAAAGCAAGCCCCAAGCCATTACCTTCCTGGGAATGAGAAGCATCACCCTGGTAAAATTTTTCAAAACAATGTTCAATTGTTTCAGCAGACATTCCGCATCCGTTATCTGATACAGTTGCAATTGTTTTTTCGTTATCCTTTTTTAGTGCGATTGATATTTCGCCACCAAAGGCGGTGTATTTAATAGCATTTGAAACAAGGTTATTCCAAACAGTTTCCAAAAGCGCTTTATCGCTTTCTATTGATACCTCATCCAAGTCAACATTTATTGTAAGATTTTTCTCTTCCACCATTTCCTCAAAAGACAGTATGCAACGACGCATTTGCTCATCTAATGAGAATTTTTCTTTTTGGATAATTCCTTGATTTTCAATTTTATTCAATTTCAAAATATTTGTTACAAGATTTGTTAATGTTTCAATTGCTTCAGAAAGTAAATATGTATATTCATTCCTTTTTTCTGCAGATAAATCTTTATTTTGCAGTAAATCCGCATAACCCTGAATTACACTTAAAGGTGTTTTGATTTCATGCGAAACATCTGCAATAAAATTATTCCTCATATTTTCCAAAGAGGCAATTTCCACAAGCATCTTATTAAAATTTACTGCAAGATAATCCATTTCGCTTTTGGGCTTATCAAAATAAACAGGAGCTCTTACATTAAAATCACCTTTTGCCACTTTATTTGCGGCCTCGCAAACTGCCTTAATTTTGTTATAATACACCCTGCCTTTCACAAAATATATCAGGAAAGCAGAAATAGTGCAACCAAACAACAGATACAATATACCAATCAAAGCAAGAAAAGACGTGCTTAAACCTCTGTTTATTGCAGTTGTAAGAATCAAAACCAAAAATGTTCCGTTAAGCGCAACAATAAAGAAAACAGATAAAAACTCAACGATAAAATTGCGAAGCCTACTGGCAAAATCTTTTTCATTGCGGTTAATTCTCATATAAGAACCACCGCCTTATAACCAAGACCATGAACAGTTACAATTTCAATATCTTTGCATTTTGCAATTTTAGCACGTAATTTTGTTATGCAAACATCAACTGTTCTGGGAGCACTTTCGCTGTCATAACCCCAAAACTCATTCATAAGCTGTGTTCTTGTAAAAGTCCTTTTTGGATAAGAAAGGAAATTAAACAAAATATTAAATTCTTTAACCGATAAACCTAAATTTTCACCGTTGTAGTAAGCCGCATTTTCAAATGAATCCAGCTCCAGACCACCAATAACAATCTTCTTTTTGTTTTCAATTCTTGCTCGCCTGAGAATTGCTTCAATCCTGAATACTAATTCTTTCATTTCAACAGGCTTGACAATGTAGTCGTCAATCCCCATTCTGTAGCCTTTTTCTTTAGATTGTATATCATCTCTTGCTGTCAGGAACAAAAACGGAATATCTTTATTAATAGCACGTACCTGTTCTGCAAATTCGAAGCCATTCACGTTTCTCATCATAATGTCAGAAATAATCATATCAAAAGACATTTTTTCTAATTGTTCAAGAGCTTCGGCAGCACTATAGCACCCCACAACATTGTAACCAACATCGGTAAGATAAGAATAAACAATTCTGTTAAATTGTGCATCGTCTTCTACAAGCAAAATACAAACCATTTTTTAACCCCCACAAAGAGAAAAGATGTATATTGTAATTTTACAATAACAATATTAACATTTTGTTAATCCTGGGTCAAATAATCAAAAAGAAAAACTATTAAATTTTTTAATAAATCTTTGTCGCGTATTCAAGCAACAAAAATCCACTTAGCGTCTTTTGCTAAATGGATTTTTCTCAAAATTATTTAATTACAGCATATTTAAATATTTCTTGCACTTCTTCTTTTGTGAAGCCTGCTACCTTAATGGCATAAATCCTACTTAAATCTTCTTTAGATTGAAAATATAGAAGATACGTTTCGTTATTATCTTCAGAAAGGATATAATGACCGATTGCTACTGCTTTATCATTTTCGGAAATGATATAATGAGAATTTCCGTTACCCATAGGCAGTACGGTTATGCTCATTGAGGCATAATACGCACACGCCTTTGTATAGTCCTCAAACGAGCAGAAAAGCTTTGTTTCCGGTGGCTCACCTGATATAAAATCCTTAAGCATTGTGTAATTATATGGTATAGAAACTTGTGTGCTGTAACCGTAATTTTCAATGCCTTTTTTCGCAAAAGCATAAATAATAGGATATTTTAAAGACTGTCTGAAATATTTTTTGTGTTCCTCCAATGTAGGAATTGGCACACCCTGATTTTCATCGTAAATAACAATGTTCTTACCCTTACCGAAATCAAGAACATAAGCTCTCTCTGTCTTTTTATCCTCGTAATCGCCGAGCTTTTTATCAATAAACAAATCAAAATACTCGTTAGTATAGTTGCTTTTCGTGCCTTCTCCCGTAACCCAGGTTTCACAGGCTTCTGAAACACCGCTGTATTGTCCTCTGTCAAACTCGATTTTATATATCATAAGCGGAACCTTCAGAAAAGCAAACACACCTAACAAAATAAGCACAACTAAAAATACTGACACAGTTTTGATTATTGCTTTTTTCTTATCCTTTTTAAACATTTTACCAACTCCCTTTATCAATTCTGTTGCATCGTTATCAATAGCTTTAATTTCGGGGTGATTTGTTAACTGCTCATATTCTTTACCACATTCAGAGCAGGTTTTTAAATGATTATTTATTATTTCCGTTGATTCCTTGCTACAAAGGTCATCTATGTAGAGGGGCAACAAATCCTTTATTAAAGAACAGGTTTCCTTACTCACCATCAATCATCCTTTCCTCAATTTGTTTTTTTGCTCTGAAATATGTAACTCTTGCCCAGTTCTCTGTTTTATTAAAAACATCTGCAATAGTTGAATACGGCATATCTCCTAAAGACTTCATATAAAAAACTTCTTTATAAGGGGTTTCCAGTTTTACGGCTTCGGTTAAGATTCTTTTTACATTTTCATCCTTAATAACATTTTCTTCAGGAGTGCTGTCATCTATTAAATTTGGATAATCCAAAATATTTTCCTGATGCTTTCTCCTTTTTGAATTCAGGAATATATTTTTAGTAATACTGCAAAGCCACGTTTCAATTTTGCAGTCATTTTTAAATGTATCAATCTTCTTAATCGCGTTATAAAACGTTTCTTGGGTTATATCCTCCGCCAAGGTTTCGTTAAGGCACAAGGAAAAAGCGTAGCTTTTAACATATTTATAATGCATATTGCAGATTTTTTCTAATTCATCCAAAGCCCTCACCCCTTTTGTGTTTTATCTATCCCAAATCCGTGTTCCCATTTTTATGTTTTCAATTATTAGAAACATAAAAAAGGAGTTTATTACAAAATTTTTTTTATTATAACATAATTTCTGAAACCTTTAAACAAACCAATAGTCCTTAAAGAATAAACCGCACTCGTCTTACTGACAAATGCGGTTTTTCATCAATTCTTATGTCCGAACTGTTGTTTCATTCGTTTTTCTTTTGAAAGAATCTTCTTTCTAAGACGCATACTTACAGGAGTAATTTCAAGAAGCTCGTCCTCACCAATAAATTCCATTGACTGTTCAAGAGAAAGCGTTGTTGGTGGAACAAGGCGAAGAGCGTCATCGCTACCTGAGGCACGGGTGTTTGTCATCTGTTTTTTCTTACAAACGTTGCAAACAATATCTTCATTCTTTGCGCATTCGCCAACAATCATACCCTCATAAACCTGAACACCTGGGCCAATGAAGAGTCTGCCTCTGTCCTGAGTATTGAAAAGACCATAACCTGTGCTTTCACCTGTTTCGTGAACCACGATTGAGCCACGCTCACGCATCTGAATATCGCCTTTATATTCCTCATAACCGGCAAAAAGGTTGTTCATAATGCCGTTACCGTTTGTATCCGTCATAAACTCTGAACGGTAGCCTATAAGTCCTCGTGCAGGGATTTTAAATTCAATATGAGTTGATCCGCCATCGCGTACGTCCATATTTTCAAGCTCACCCTTACGTGAGCCTATTTTTTCCATAACTGCGCCAACGTAATTTTCAGGCACCTCTACAATAAGAAGCTCCATTGGTTCAAGAAGCTCGCCATTCGGACCTTTCTTATAAATAACCTGAGGGCGTGAAACCTGGAATTCATAACCCTGACGACGCATTGTCTCAATAAGAATTGAAAGGTGTAATTCACCGCGTCCGCTGACCTTAAAGGAGTCAGTAGTATCTGTTTCCTCAACGCGCATACTAACGTTTGTTTCAACCTCTTTAAAAAGACGGGCACGGATATTTCTTGATGTTACAAACTTGCCTTCCTGACCTGCAAACGGGCTATCATTAACCATAAAGTTCATTGAAATTGTAGGCTCGTCTATTTTAACAAAAGGAAGTGGATCGGGATGCTCCTTATCACAAACAGTTTCACCGATATTAAGCTCAGCAATACCTGAAACTGCCACAAGGTCGCCCATCTTTGCTTCCTGACACTCAACTCTCTGAAGGCCTTCAAAGCTATAGAGCTTAACAACCTTAACATTCTGTGTAGTGCCGTCCTGCTTGCAAAGAACTACCTGCTGACCTTCTTTAACGGAGCCTCTTTCAACTCTACCAACACCGATTCTGCCAAGGTAATCGTCATAATCAAGGCTGGAGAAAAGGAGCTGCAATGGACCATCCATTTCGCCTTCAGGAGCATCAATATGCTCTAAGATGGCGTCAAGAAGAGGTCTCATATCACCTTCGCGAGCAGATGAATCAAGAGAAGCATAACCATCTCTGCCTGATGCGAAAACAACAGGAAATTCAATCTGATCATCATTAGCGCCAAGCTCAATAAATAAATCAAGAACCTCGTCGATAACCTCATCAGGTCTTGCGCCCGGTCGATCAATTTTATTAATAACAACTATTGCCTTTTTGCCAAGTGCTAACGCCTTCTTTAAAACGAAGCGTGTCTGAGGCATACAGCCCTCAAAAGCATCAACAAGAAGAAGAACACCGTCAACCATCATCATAATACGCTCGACTTCGCCACCGAAATCGGCATGACCGGGAGTATCAACAATATTGATTTTAACATCCTTATAATGGATACCTGTGTTCTTTGAAAGGATAGTTATTCCGCGCTCTTTTTCAAGGTCGTTTGAGTCCATAACTCTTTCATCAACCTGCTCATTAGAACGGAAAATACCGCTCTGGTGAAGGAGCTGGTCAACAAGTGTTGTTTTGCCGTGGTCAACGTGGGCAATAATTGCAACGTTTCTTATATTTTCTCTTTTATCCACTGTTTCACCTTCAAATTAGTTTTAACAGAAGAATTATACCACTCATATATAACATAATCAAGTTTTTAATATCTTTTGAATATAAAAAATCGACCATTTCGTAACACAACAATTATATATTATGCCATATAACATCTATTATTGAATTGAAATGTTTTTTATGGTAAAATATTTATGGTGATTATATGATTTTTGAAAACGTTCTTTTAGCAAGTGATTTTGACGGAACTTTGAAAAATGACGAGGGTATTATAACTGATGATGTAAAAGCGGCTATTGCAGATTTTATGAGTAAAGGCGGTAAATTTACTGTTTGCACTGGTAGAATTTTTCAAGGCTTTCATTTATATAATCCTGAATATATAAATGCACCTGTTCTTTTAGGAAATGGTGCCATGGCGTACGATTACGAAAAAAATGAAGTTATATTCAATGATGCAATCGGAGAAGAAGGCTTACCTGCTGTAAAAGATGTTTTATCTGAATTCCCCAATATTTCAATTGAGTTTTATAACATTGATTGCGTATGTGCAGTTAATCTTAATAATCATTCCGAGCAACATTTTACAAGCCAGGGAATAAATTTCAAAACAATAGAAAAGCCTGAAGATGCACCATTACCTTGGACAAAGGTTATGATTGCTGCACATGGTTGTTCACAGGAGGTTCAGAATATATTAGAAAATCACCCCGAAATCAATTATCTTAAAACAACAGGCAATTATGTTGAAATCCTGAAAAAAGGTGTTGATAAAGGTACAGGCCTTTTGAAACTAGCGAAAGCATTGGAATGCAAAAAAGAAAACACCTACTCCGCAGGTGATGGCTACAATGACGTTGAAATGTTGGTTGCAGCTAAGGCGGGCTTTGTGCCAGAAAACGGATCATCCGAAGCTCTTGCCGTAGGAAAATACATTACTCGTTCTAACAACACTGGTTGTATTGCTCACGCAATTGAAATTCTTGAAGATATTTATAAATAATTTTAAAAAACACAAAAAATATGCCTCGGCTCGTTTGAGCCGAGGCATTAATTTTATTTAATTAATAAACATCTTTACAGGAAATACCCTTTGCTACATATGAACCAACAGATGTTACTGAACCATCTTTGTGGTATGCCTTAACTGTGTAAGTATATGTAACACCTTTTTCAGCAGAAACATCAAGATATGTGTGAGATCTTGTTGTTTTGATTGCTCCAAGGTATGTGCTTGAAGTCCAAGCGCCGTTACCTACCTTACGATAGATGTTGTAGCCTGTTGCACCTTCAACCGGTTCAAAATCAACATAAATACCTTCTGTTGTGCTCTTTGCTGTGTTAAGCTTAGCAATATCGAGTCTTCTAATCTGAGCACCTGGTAAGAAATTGCTATAAATCTTGCCTGAAAGAGCTCTTACAGTATAGATATAATCAACACCTGATTCAACATCTTTATCAATAAAGCTGTTTGTTTTAACTGTTTTCAAATATGTCCAAGCATCATCACCAACAACCTTACGATATACTCTGTATGATGTTGCATTCTGAACTGCGTTCCACTTAACTGCAATAGCATTTGTACCGTTAGCTACAGTGATATTTTCAGGAGTAGCAACCCTTCTGATAACCTTACCGCCATTGTATGCGCTAAGACCTGCTGCGTTGAGAGCTCTCACTGCATATTTGTAGTAAACGCCACTCTTAGCTGTTGTATCTTCAAAAGCTTCGTCTTTAACAATGTAAGGACCTTCCCACTTTGTTGAACCACCTGCACGGCGATATACATAATATGCTGTTGCACCGTCAACTGCATTCCAGGCAACTTTAACACCATTGATACCATTGGAAAGGTAGTTGATAACAGGTGTTTCAGTAACAAGCTGCTTGATAACCTCACCCGGTAAATCAAAACCGCAAGCTTTGCAGTGTTTATGCTTAAGGCCTGCTTTGAATACTGTTGCAGGATAATCTACAACATATTCATAGTCTGTATGTGCGCAGTAAGGACGGATGTAAACTACATCAAATTCAACATCTGATTTCTCATATGAACCATCTGCAGCCTGTGCACCAACGCTGTATACATACTTACTGTTTTCTTCAACACTGGTGTCAATAAAATTGCACTCAACTGTTGTACCAATAACTACACCATTACGATAAACAACATATGTAGTTACATCATCAGATTTTGCCCAACTAATTGAAACACCATCAAAAGTGCTGGTGATTTCTGTAATTTCGGGAGCTAATGCTGCAAATGATGTTACAGTAAAAACTGAAACAAGCATAAGCATTGCTAAAACGAAACTCAAAGTTTTCTTCATTGAATACTTCCCCTTTTATGTTTATATTAATTTACTATTATATTATAGCAGAAAATAATAATTAAGAAATTAGCAGATTAACTAAAATATAAGTGATTTTTTTGTGCTAAAAATGGAACATTTTATAAAAAGCTGAATTTGTTGTATAAAATAGACTTTTACCTTGTTTTCCTCACAAATATTGATACAAAAAAACGGATAAAACACAAATAAAGTTCTTTTTAAAATTTTGTTTGAAATGTACTATTACTTGTACTTTTATTTTTATGTTTCATATAGAGAAATTTTATGAAACAGAGTGATTGGTGATAGGGCGCAGTACAAAGGTACTGCAGACCGAACAAGCACACTATTTTGGAAAATTAACCAATAAAAAAAGAGTTGAAGCATAAACTTCAACTCTCTTCAGGCATATACCCTGAAAACTGAACAAAGGAAAAGGATAAGAAACAAACGAAATGGTCAAGCCCTCGACCTATTAGTACTGCTTAGCTGAACATGTCACCATGCTTACACACGCAGCCTATCAACCTCATAGTCCTTGAGGGGTCTTACTAACTTAAGTTATGGGAAATCTTATCTTGG
>CAJGCL010000056.1 GCA_904501675.1 Clostridiaceae bacterium | reverse complement strand
CTATAAGCGATAACCTGAAATATATAAAAAGTGAAATTGCGGATGCAGCATTTAAGTCAGGCCGAAGTGCTGATGATGTTCGTCTTATGGCGGTTACTAAAACAGTTTCGGTAGAATATATTAACTATGCTATTGAACATTGTGGAATTGACCTTATCGGTGAAAATAAAGTTCAGGAATATCTTTCCAAAAAAGATACTCTTTCTCTTGATGGTGTAGAAAAACATCTGATTGGACATTTGCAGACCAACAAGGTGAAAAAAATCATTAAAGAAGTTGATATGATTCAATCTGTTGATAGTCTTCATCTAGCTCAGGTTATATCTAAGGAATCTGAAAAAATTGGTATTACATCCAATATTCTTCTTGAAATCAATATTGGTGATGAAGAAAGTAAAACAGGTTTTGACAAAGTTGCATTTACAGAATCACTTGAACAAATTTCGCTTTTGCCAAACATTTCTGTTAAAGGTTTAATGACTATTCCGCCAATATGTGAAAGTTCACTGAAATTAGAAAAATATTTTTCTTCAATGAATGAGTATTTTAATGAAATCAAATCAAAAAAATACGAAAACTTTGATTTCAATATTCTTTCGATGGGAATGTCAGGCGATTACAAAGAAGCGATTATTCATGGTTCTAATTTAGTTAGAGTTGGCTCCGCTATTTTTGGAGCTCGTATATATAAATAATTTTTGGAGGTTATATTATGTCTATTGGTGATATTTTTAAGAGGTTAGTAAATGTTTCTGATGACGATTACGAAGATGTTGAAGATGGCGCTCAGGAAACTGCAGAAGCACCTGCTTTTTCAGCTTCTTATGAAAGTGAGTATGAGACTCCAAGACCATCTCGTGTAAGAAGACAGAGTTCTGATTCAAATAGAGTTGTAGATATCCGTACTACAGCGATGCTTCAGGTTGTTCTTGTAAAGCCAGATAAATTTGAGGATGCTCGTGCTATTGCTGACCATCTTAATGAAAAGAGAACTGTTGTTCTTAATCTTGAGGCTGCAAACAAGGATGTTGCAAGACGCCTTATTGACCTTCTTAATGGTGTTGCATATGCAAACGGCGGTCAGCTCAAAAAAGTTTCAACAAATACTTATATTATCACACCATATAACGTTAATGTTTCAGGCGATCTTCTTGATGAGCTTGAAAGTACAGGTGTATTCTTCTGATAACAAAATTGTGGAAAGTGGGAATTTAATATGATGACACCTGCTCAGCTTAAGGCATATGAGTTTAAAAGTGCCGGCAGAAATGCTTACAAGGCTGAAGATGTAGATGCATTTTTCGGTGAAGTTGCAGTTAATTATGAGAAAATGTTCCGTGAAAACAGTGAGCTTATTAAAAGAGTAAGTTTACTTGCTGACAAATTGGAACAATATAAAAGTGATGAGGTTGATATTAAAGAAGCTGTTCTTAGTGCTCAAAGAGCCGCTAACCTTATTATTAAAGAAGCAGAAGAAAGCGTAGCTGATTCAAAAGAGGAAGCAGAGGCTATTCTTGCTGCAGCTAAAGGTGAGGCAGAGGTTATTAAATCTGATGCTGAAAAACAAGCTATCGCCGATTCCGAGCTTCTTTTATCAGTTACTAGAGATAAGGCTGAAGAAATAATTGCTAAAGCCAAGGAAAAAGCTCATGGTATTCTTATTGCAGCCAATGATTCTGCAAGTGATACAATGGGAGCCGCAAACAGAACAATAACAAGCGAATCATTGCATTATGATATGCTTAAAAAGGAAGTTTCTGAGTTCAGAGCATCTATTTTAGCTCAGTATAAGGCTCATATTGAAATGATTTCCAAATTACCTGAAATCGCTATTGAGGAGGCTTCAAAAATGGAAAATGAGGAACTTCCTGAAAAATCAGTTGATGAAATTGAGGAATATGTTGATAACGGTTTCTCATATACGAAAAATGTTGATGAGAATATTCTTCAATTTGTAAGTGAAGATAATTTAACAGATGCAGAACTATCTGATGAGCAGATTGTTGAAGAATCCGGTGAAACTGTTATTAAAACTGAACTTCCGTATGATTTCTTTAACGAAGAAACACAACTTGAGTTTATTGAAGATAATATTCAGGAAGAGCCTGTAGCTTCTTTAGAAGATTTTGAAGAGGAGTTTGAGGAACAACTGGAAGAATCTGTTCCTGAAGATATTCCCATTTCAAAAAAATTCTCCGTTGATATCAATAGGATTGATTATGACTCAATTGAAGAACCTTCAATTGACGAGGAGATAACAGATACACCATCTGATGAGCCATTCTCAAATGAAGAGTCTAGGCAGAGTGATGAATTTGGTTGTGATGATGACGAAGAAGAGGATGACGCTGCTTTAGCCGCTTCCTTCTTTGATATGATTGAAAGAATTGATATGGATTCTGACGGAAGAGATGATGGTAAATCAAAAAAACGCGGGCTTTTCCGTAAGAAAAAATAATTTAGAGGTATAAAATGACTGTATTTTTAAGTTTTGCCTTTTGTATTGTGCTTATATGCTTAGACCAGTTGTTTAAGTTTCTTGTTACTGCGTTTCTTAAACCTATAGAGTACATTGATGTTATTGAAAATGTATTACGATTCAGGTACGTTGAAAATACAGGTGCGGTTTTTGGCTCTTTTGCAACACACACATTGTTTTTAACCGTTTTTTCTGTTGTTTTATTAGGTGTTGTTATATTTTATCTTATTAAAAACCGCGATCAATCGAAGTTTGTTAATTTAACGTTACTTCTTATGATTGCCGGTGGTATAGGAAATGTGATTGATAGAATAAGGTTACAATATGTTATTGACTACATTGAGCCTCTTTTTATTGATTTTGCAGTTTTTAATTTTGCAGATTGCCTTATTACAGTTGGTGCTTTTTCGTTGATGATTTATCTTATCATTGATTTAATAAAGGATATAAAAAAAGAGAAAGCTTCTAAATTAAGCGGAGAGAAAAATAATGGAAACAATTGATTTAGTTGTCCCGGAAGAATTTTCATCTGAACGTTTAGATAAAGCCGTTCCACAATTATATTCTGAACTTTCAAGAAGTACCGTTCAACAACTAATAAATGAAAATGCAGTTACGGTTAATGGTGAAGCGTGTAATAAGAAAACAATGATTAAATCAGGGGATATAATTGAAATTAACGTTCCTGATCCTGTTAATTTATCTGTTGAACCAGAAAATATTCCTCTTGATGTTGTTTATGAGGATGATTATCTTCTTGTTGTAAACAAGCCTAAAGGTATGGTTGTTCATCCTGCGGCAGGCAACTATAACGGAACACTCGTTAATGCATTATTGTATCATTGTGGTGATTCCTTATCCGGAATAAATGGTGTTATCCGACCTGGTATTGTGCATAGAATTGATAAAGACACAAGCGGTTTACTTGTCTGCGCTAAGACTGATGCAACTCATAAAGGACTTGCTGAACAAATCAAGGAACATTCATTTACCAGAATATATAACACTGTTGTTATTGGTAATATCAAGGATGATAACGGTACAATAAATGCGCCTATCGGCAGACATCCTAAAGACAGAAAAAAGCAGGCTGTAACTGATAAAAATTCAAGAAATGCTGTTACTCATTTCGAGGTGATTGAGCGCTACAATGGTTTTACTTTTCTTAAAGTAAAACTTGAAACAGGACGCACCCATCAGATAAGAGTTCATATGGCATATAGAGGGAACCCTGTTGCGGGTGATGTAGTATACGGTAACTCTAAAAATACATATGGTTTAGAAGGTCAGTGCCTTAACGCTTCGACAATCGGCTTTATTCATCCGATTACCAAAGAGTATCTTGAATTCACTAGTGAATTACCCGAATATTTTAAAGATTTTCTCAGGAGAATTTCTAAATGAGTAAAAATTATTCTAAGTGGTTGCTTGTTTCGGATATAGATGGTACACTTAATAACAAGCAAAGGCAAACACCCAAGTGTAATATTACGGCTGTTGAACGTTTTACTTCAAATGGTGGGAATTTCACCTTGTGTTCAGGTAGAAATTTAGCTTCATTAAGCCCGCAATACAAAAAACTGAAGACAACGACACCTGCTATTTGCCTTAATGGTGCAGGAATATATGATTTTATTGATGATAAAACAATATATTATAAACCTATATCTGTTGAGGGCGAAAAGGTTATTTTAGACTTAATAAATAAATATAAATCTCTTCAACTTACAGTTTTTGATATGGAAACGATTTATCTTTATAATAGAACGTGCTTTTATGGTTTTGTTGTTTCTTTACTTGATGGTATAAAACGTAAGCTATGCCTTAAAGAGTTTGATTTACCAAAAGGTCAGTGGGGGAAGGCAACCATATTTGGTTTGCCATCTGTTTGTAAAAAAATTGAAAGTGTTTTAAAAAGTGATGAGAATATTAAACATCTTGATTGCTTTTTTACATCTCCTGTTTCTCTAGAGATTGTAGGTAAAGGTGTAAATAAAGGCTCTGCTGTAAGCAAACTTGCTGAATTTATTTCTGTAAATCCTGAGAATGTTGCTGCTATAGGGGATTATTACAATGATGTTGCTATGCTTGAAAGTGTGGCTCATCCGGTTTGTTGCGGACAGGCGCCTGATGATATAAAAAAACTTTGTGAATATGTTACTTGCCATTGTGACGATGGTGCGGTAAATGAATTTATAAATTATATAGAAAAAAACTATATATAAAACGGAGGTAATACTATGGAAAAGCTTTCCAAAATTGAGTTAGCAAAAGTTGCTTGTAATGTTCGTAAGGGCATTATTGAAGGAACATTTAATGCTAAGTCAGGTCATCCAGGTGGATCTTTATCAATGACTGAGATTGTTACTTATCTTTATTTCAATGAAATGAATATTGATCCAACTCAGCCTGTTAAAGCTGATAGAGACAGGTTCGTTCTTTCAAAAGGTCATGCAGCGCCTGCATTATATTCTGTAATGGCTCAGCGTGGATATTTTCCTATTGAAGAGTTAAAAACTCTCAGAAAGGTTGATTCAAGACTTCAGGGTCATCCAAGTATGCACTATCTCCCTGGCATTGATATTAGCTCAGGTTCTCTCGGTCAGGGTATATCTGCTGCTTGTGGTATGGCTCTCGGCGGTAAACTTAAAGGTGCAGATTTCAGAGTGTACACTGTTCTTGGTGATGGCGAAATTGAGGAAGGTCAGGTTTGGGAAGCTGCTATGTATGCAGCTGCAAAGAAACTCGATAACCTTGTAGCTTTCGTTGATAATAACAATCTTCAGATCGATGGTACGGTTGATGAGGTTAACTCACCATATCCAATTCCGGAAAAGTTTGCTGCTTTCGGTTGGAATGTTATTGAAATTGATGGACATAGTTTTGATGAGATAGAGAGCGCGCTTAATAATGCACGCGAATGTAAAGGAAAGCCAACAGCAATTATCGCTACTACAATTAAAGGTAAGGGCATTTCTTTCATGGAAAATCAGGTTAACTGGCATGGCGCTGCACCAAATGCAGAGCAATATGAAATCGCAATGAACGAGCTTAATGCAGTTCTTGCAGGCATGGAGGGTTAAAAAATGGCAGATGTAATTAAAATTGCAACCAGAGATGCTTATGGTAAAGCTCTTGTTGAGCTTGGTGAAAAAAATCCTGATATTCTTGTTCTTGATGCAGACCTTGCAGCTGCTACTAAAACAGGTGGATTTAAAAAGGCTTATCCTGATAGATTTTTTGATACAGGTATCGCGGAAAGCAATATGATGGGCGTTGCAGCAGGTCTTGCTACAACAGGCTACACTGTTTTTGCTTCAAGCTTCGCAATGTTTTCTGCCGGAAGAGCATTTGAACAGGTAAGAAATACAATTGCATACCCCCATCTTAATGTTAAAATTGGTGCTACTCACGCGGGTATTTCTGTTGGTGAAGATGGTGCAAGCCATCAGTGCTGCGAAGACATAGCTCTTATGCGCTCTATCCCAGGTATGGTTATTATTAACCCTGCAGATGATATTGAAGCAAGAGAAGCTGTTTTCGCTGCTGCAGAACACGAGGGACCTGTTTATATGAGATTTGGCAGACTTGCAGTTCCAAGAATTTTTGATGAAAACTATAAATTTGAAATTGGTAAGGCTGTTACTCTTAAAGAGGGTACAGATGTTACTATCATTGCAACCGGTTTAATGGTTAATGAAGCAATTGAGGCTGCAAAGGTACTTGAAGAAGAAGGAATTTCTGTTGAATTAATCAATATGCACACTATTAAGCCTCTTGATAAAGCTGCGGTTGTTGCTGCTGCAAAAAAGACAGGTTGCATTGTTACAGCGGAAGAGCACAATATTATCGGTGGTTTAGGTGACGCTGTATGTGATGCTGTGTGTGATGTGTATCCCGTACCAGTTGTTAAGGTTGGTGTTGAAGATACTTTTGGTAAATCTGGTCCTGCTGTTGATCTTCTTCATATTTTTGGTTTAGATGCAAAAAATATTGTTGAAAAGGCCAAAACTGCTATTTCTAAGAAGAAATAATTGTTTTTAACTAATTATTTAATTTTAATTGTTGTTTTTTATTGAAAATACTAAAAATCTATGGTATAATTCTTAAATAATATATAGAATTATCCAAGATAGGTAGGAGATTTTATGGCTAACTGTCCAAAATGCGGATACAAATTAAGAATGATTGATATTAAGGCTGAATGCCCCAAGTGCGGTGTTAACCTTATTTACTTTAATCATCAGGAAAGATTGGCAGAAGATGCTGATAAGGCTGAAGAAGAGTACATAAAAATGCAGCCCAAGATAGATAGAGTTAAGTTTGCTTTTGCGGGTACAAAGCTCTCTATCCTTCGTCTTATTCTTTTGTTCGTACCAATCGGCATGCTTTTCCTTCCTTTAGCTCAGATTAAAGTTCAGATGCCTTATAACGATATCGATACAAGTGTTTCTGTTCTTAATCTTGCAATGGATGTCATTGCTAAATTTGAATTTTCAATTTTGAGTATAGCACCACTCGCAGCAGTTGTTTGCTATTTTATTTCAATTTTAGGTGTTCTTGTATCAGCTGTATTTGCGATTCTTAATATTCCGTTTGTTTCTGTTTCTTGTTCTCCAAAGGGCTTTAAACGAAATGTTACGCTTTCTGTTTGTGGAATAGTTGCGATAGTTGTTGCAATAATCTCTTTCCTTGTTTTCAATTCACAGCTTCAGAATTCTTTTGGTGCTATGTATTCAGGTAATATCGGAATTGGTGCATTTTTAGTTATTGTTGCATATCTTGCAATTATTGCAATAAACGTTGTTATCAAAAAGAAAAATGTTCCTGTTAAATATAAAGATGTTTCGGAATACGTTGAACGCATCGAAAGACGTAAAGCAGAGATTGCTGAAATGGAAGCTGAAGCAGAGGCATTAAGAAAGGCTTATGCTGCTGAAAAAGCTACTTCTAAATAATAAAACAATATATAAAAATCAGCTCAGTTACTTTTTGGTAACTGAGCTGTTATTTTTTATGCCCCGCGCGTGCCGGATGTGATAATAGTAACCTGCTTTCAGCAGGTGGGTGTTCTCTCTGTAGATTCACGCTCCCTTCGTCTGCATAAGCAGGAGGTCTGCAATAGGCTACAGAAGTCCGAACTCCCTTTAAATTGACATAGGGTTAGTATTATTCACATTTGTCGAACACCGCAGGAATTATATTATATGAAATCTAAAAAAATTTATTCTTCATTAAACTCGAATAAATCCTGAAGTCGCTCTTCAAAAATTTTACCTATTTCATAGAATTTTTTTTCGTCTTCAATTGGTTCAAGATAAATTTCGCCACTCTCATCTTCATTAACTGAAAGAATAATTAGTTCGCCGTCGTCATCTAAAATTTCAGTTGAATCATCGTATACAGGAAGGAGAGCGATGAAGCGCCCATCATCCGTTTCGATTCTGTCGAGTTCTTCAAAAACGTGTTCAACTCCATCTTCATCAATGACTGATACAAGGTCGGGATTGAAATCTTCTCCTGCAACTACTTTTTCAAAAATATCATCCATAGATTTTTACCATTGCCTTTCTAAGTGTAATTATATTTTACCTATAAGTTGCGCTTAAGTCAACTGTTATTCAGTAATTTCAATATTCCAATTATATGAAGCACTATCTTTACTGTTTAAAGTCATTATAGCGCGTTTTTGGGATATATCAGCTTTCTTATCGTAATTGTCGTTTATGCCCCACCATGGCTCAATGCAAACGTAAGGTGCGTTTGGTTTTGCCCATATACCAAGAATAGGGGAATCGAAATTGAATTTGACTACTCTGTTATGATCATCACTTTTAAGTGAAAGATGTTTTGACGTATATCCGCTAAGTATTAACGCATCGTCGCAAAAAAGGTCTTTTGTTAAATAAATTTTATTTTCTTGTATGTCTACCGGGAATTTTTCTTCAATAAGAATGGATTCATGATCTATTCTCTCTGTAAGAAGATTTTCTTTATTTTCAAATTCAAGATAATCACCGATTTTACAATTAAATCCAGGATGCGCGCCAAAAGAATAATACATAGTTTCAGAATCGTTATTAATTACTGTATGAGTAACACTAAGACCTGTTTCGGTTAATTGGAATTTTACTTTTAATTCAAACGCATAAGGGTATGCTTCCCTTGATTCCTCGTCATCTTTTTGTGAAAAGGTGAGGGAATCAGCTGTTTTTTCAATAAGTGTAAATGGTTTCTTTCTTACTATACCGTGTTTAGGCATTGTATATTCTTTTCCGTTTATATGATATTTATCATCAAGTAATCTTCCGATTATAGGAAAAAGAATAGGGGATTGACCGTACCATATTTCTTCGTTCCCTGTCCAGATAAACTCAAAACCAGTCTTCTTGGATTTTAAAGAAGTAAGCTCTGCCCCCATCTCTTTCACACCTAGAATATAGTTTTCATTTTCTGCATAATAAATCATAAAATCACCCTTTTACAAGAAAGGCATCACGCTTTTGCGTAATGCCTTTTAAATTTAATTCAATTATATAAGATAATGCAATTTATGTCAATTGAATAGAGAGTTTCTTAAGCTTTTTTTCTGTTAAGAACAATATTAACAATAATACCGAGAATAAGAGCACAAGCTATTGAGGTAAGCGTAACTTTACCTATAGCGAGAGCCATACCGCCGATACCGGCAATAAGAATCACAGATGCAGTAAAGAGGTTTGCGTTTTCTTCAAGGTTAACCTTCTGAAGCATCTTAAGACCGCTAACAGCAATAAAGCCGTAGAGAGTGATACAAACACCACCCATTACGCAACCAGGGATTGAATCGAGGAATGCAACGAAAGGTGATACAAATGAAATAAGCATTGCAAGAATAGCAGTGCATGTGATTGTTGTAACAGAAGCGTTTTTAGTAATAGCAACGCAACCAACGGATTCACCATATGTTGTGTTAGGACATCCACCAAAGATTGCACCAAACATTGAGCCAACACCATCACCAAGAAGTGTATTTGAAAGACCCGGGTCTTCAAGAAGATCTTTTTCAATTATTGATGAAAGGTTTTTGTGGTCTGCAATATGCTCTGCAAAAACAACAAACGCAACAGGAACATATGCGACAGCAACAGTAGCAATATATGAAGCATCAATTTCCTTTACTGCCTTAATACCTGTAAGGAAAGTAAACTGAGGAACCTGCAAGAAGGTGTTAAGCGAAACACCATTTGCAACGAGTGCCTGGAAAGGAGCGATATCAAGAACGATAAGAGCATCATTACCTGTTTTAAAGCCAATAAATGTAAAAATACCCGCTACAATATAGCCTGCTAAAATACCAATAATAAATGGGATAAGCTTTGCCATCTTTTTGCCGTATGTTGAGCAAAGAACAACAACAAACAATGTTACAAGAGCACATATGAGAGATGCCCAGGAATTTGTAGACATTATGAAGGCACCATTACCATCCTGAGGACCATAGCTGAAAACATCTTTGATTGCTGCTCCTGCAAGAGAAAGACCAATAATAGCAACTGTAGGTCCGATAACAACAGGTGGCATTAATTTGTTGATCCAGTTAACACCTGCAATCTTAATGATTATAGCTATAACAACATAAACAAGACCAGCAAAGATTGCACCAAGGATTATACCGAGGAAGCCTGCAGATGCGCTTACTGCGCCTGCAAATGCAGCAATCATTGAACCGATAAATGCGAAAGATGAACCTAAGAATACAGGACTTCTGAATTTGGTAAAAAGTTGATAAATAATTGTACCGGCACCTGCACCAAATAATGCAGCAGAAGCGGTCATACCATTACCAACAATTGCAGGAACAGCGATTGTTGCAGCCATAATTGCAAGCAATTGCTGGAAAGCAAATACGAGAAGTTGACCGAACTTAGGTTTGTCCTTAACATTGTAAATAAGTTTCATAAACTTACCCCCAAAAATTTTTTTATTACAGCCTCTAAAGGCTAATAATCAGAGTTTAAATAATTTAACGCTTGTACATCCATCAGTTGCGGGAAGCATGACAGAAACAAGTTCTGACGTTGATGTTGGTACATTTTTACCGACATAATCAGCACGGAAGGGAAGTTCCCGATGTCCTCTGTCAACTAATATAGCTAACTGAATACTTGCTGGTCTGCCTGAATTAAAAATGGCTTCTATAGCAGCTCTTACAGTTCTTCCTGTAAAAAGAACATCGTCAACAAGAATTACATGTTTTCTATTTATATCAAAAGGAAAATTAGTTTGATGCACATGAGGTAATTCGCTGATTTCTGACAAGTCATCTCTATAGTGGTTAATATCAAGTTCGCCAACAGGGAGAGAGACGCCTTCTATTTTGTTAATATTTTCTGCAATTATCTTAGCAAGAGGAACACCTCTTGTTTTTATACCAAGAAGCACAATATCTTTTGTACCTTTGTTTTTTTCAACAATTTCATGAGCAATTCTGACAAGTGAACGTTGAACCGAAGATTCGTCCATTATTTCTGATTTTAATTCCATAAAAACCTCAAAAAAATAGCCTTGTCAGAAAAAGACAAGGCTACAGTACACAAAGAATATTATAACCTTATCAACTCACAGATTGATTTAAAAGTATCTAAAGTTATATTAAACTTTTTCTATGAATTTGTAAATGGTAGTTTTGCGAAAATTGTCGAAATATAATTTGTGTTTTTTGACGAAAATCAAAGCATGTAAACTCCTGATTCGAGTTCAACAAGTTCTCTATCATTTGTTTTTATATATCTGTATACAGGTTCATCAAATGTCTTGTAATCTGAAACAGTGTAATCCTTTAGATTTACTGTTCTGATTTTACATGATTGGTAGTTACATACATATAAAACATTTTCATAAACAGAGATAGATACAGGATTCAAAAATGCTGTTGAGGAATCTCCACCAATTCTTAACACAATTTTTTCTGTTGAAGGGGAATATCTTACAACGCAATTGTTTTCCGGCACAACACACCATATATATTTGCCTTCTGCAGCTGCACCGCTGACAGCGCAATCTTTGTATTGAAGGTCGCCTGTCCAATATAAAAAACCTTTGTCGTTAAATAAACCTATTTCACCGCTTGAATAAACAACAGCAACATGCTTGTTTGGTAAAAATGCAACATCGCAGTAAATAAAATCGCTGAGCTGTTCTGCAATTTTCTCAAAATTTTCGCCGAATTTATTTAATAAATAAGCGCTTCTTGTACTTGCTGTCGGCCGTTCAAGTTTAACGTCGTATGTGAAAAAGGATATTTTTGTTGTTCCGCTTGGAAGGGTATCTTTTCTTGCAACAATTATACCTTTATTGAAAGGCACAATGTCAACAATATCAATATCCATCAATTTTTTCATTATTCTTCCTCACAACCGTCTGTAAGTTTATTGATTTGATAACAAAGAGTCATAAGAGAGTCACCTAAATGAACATTTTCAACGGCAATATCCTTATACTTTCGGTTTAAATCATATTGAGTGAAATTCCAGAAACCTTTTATACCTAATGATATAAGTTTGTCTGCATTTTCTTCGGCATATTCGCTTGGAATACAAAGAATTGCAACAACTGGTTTTTCTTTTTTACAGAATTCATCAAGCTCAGAGGAGTTTTTTACAATCCTACCACCAATATTCGTACCAACGATATTTGGATTGTTATCAAAAATGCCAACAAGGTCAAAACCACGGTTTTCAAAATGAAGATGTGTAGCAATTGCATGACCTAAGTTACCCGCGCCAATCATAATCGCCTTTGAGCGCTTATCTATACCTAAAATTGCACCGATTTCAGTATACAACTGTTCAATGTTATAGCCATAGCCTTGCTGACCGAAACCACCAAAGCAGTTTAAATCCTGACGAATCTGAGATGCTGTAAGACCCATTCTCTGAGATAACTCTTTTGAGGAGATTCTTATAAT
>CAJGCL010000055.1 GCA_904501675.1 Clostridiaceae bacterium | reverse complement strand
CCCGAGCTTTTGCGAATAACTTGTTTTTTCATTGCTCGCAGTATCTGTATACAGCTTCGCAATTTAAAACGGCGTTCTTCATCAAAATCTCGGAATTTACGGGAAATAGGTTTCCTGTGTTTGCGAATAACTTGTTTTTTCATTGCTCGCAGTATCTGTATACAGCTTCGCAATTTAAAACGGCGTTCTTCATCAAAATCTCGGAATTTACGGGAAATAGGTTTCCTGTGTTTGCGAATAACTTGGTTAGCTACCAGTCGCCAGTCGCCTGATGCCAGAGCTTCGCAAAGCTTTAAATTGTTTGGAAGTGTAGCCTTCTCACAATTCCTCATTCCTAACTAAAAAAACAGCACCTTCACAGGAAGGTGCTGTTGCTTTTTAAAATTTAAGTTTTAGTTACCGAGTACCAATACCTGCCATCTGGTATCTGGCAGCTATTATAGTGTACTCTTAAATTCTTTCAAGGCTTGTTCGTTATATTTTTTATAATCGCTCGTCATCATAGGAACCTTGCCCTCGATAAGCATTTTAAAGCCTTCTTCAACGCCCTTTTGGGTGTTTTCAACAAGTGTTCCGTTGTTATTCTGCATAAAGGTACGAGGACCCGTAATATCTGTAGAAATTGCAGGCAAGCCTAAAATATCTGCTTCAACAATAACAAGGCCAAAGCCTTCATAATGAGATGCAAGAATAAAGCCATCGCAAGCCTTAACGATTGGTAATGGATTAGTCATTGAAAGAATAAGAACAACGTTATCCTTACAAGGAAGAGTTTTTACGTATTCGCAAAGATTATCATAAATATCGTCGCGCTGTATACCACCGATGATGATAAAATATGTGTTTTTGTTTTCTTGCCACACGTTATTGAAGGCATCAATCATTCGTTTGTGGTCTTTTTCAGGTGAGAATCTGCCAACGCTGATTATAACCTTTGCGTCGCTTTCGAGAATCTGCTTTACATCGTCAACAGTTCTGTTACTCTGTGTAATACCTTCGTCAAATTTGATTTCGCCGTTGCCTTTTTCAATAATTTCGTCGAAAGCTATAATGTTGCGGGCAAGAATAAAATTATCTGTTTTCTTTACAAAGGATGCAGTTGCTTTTTCAATATCCTCTGTTACAAGGGCAACCTTATCGTAGTGCTTATAGGCATATTTAAGAACGGAATTTCTCTGGTTGCCTTTAAGCTCAATTTCCTTTGTCATATCGCTATGAACGAAAATCGCGTTGTTGCACTTGAACTGTGAGAAAAGAAGAATCATTTTGGCTTCGTAGCCGTTGAACTGAATAGCTGTGCTGAACGGAGCATCGCCAAAGGTGCGGTGAATTTCAAGCTGCCAATCCTTTTTGAGAATAGACATTACGGGACCTGCAGGAAGGCGCCCCTTGTTGAACGCGAGCCAGATTTTTTTCTTTATCTGACCTAAATTGAACACACCCTGAATCGGGAAATAGAACACGCCTTCAGGAAGAGCAGCAATTGTTTCCTGATGAAGCTTTGCTTTTTCTGCAGGGAAAGAAACATAGTAGTTATATTCTGTTGTATCAAGGTTTTTAAGAAGGTTCATGCCTGATGTTGTAATACCATTCTGGTCAAGGTTACCAAGGTAAAATAAAACATTCTTTTTGCCGTTTTTCTTAAATGGAACCTCTTCTAATTTTGAAGATGCTTTGCCTTTTATAGCAAAATCAAGAATTGCTTTTGTTGCCTCAGGGCAATCGAAGGAGCAATATTCCTGAAGGAAGGCGGAGTCGTCATAGTTTTTCTCGGAGCGCATTTCCTTAAGTAAATCTTCAAGAGTTTTAACATTTGGGAAAGGAAGCTCTGAAAGAGGCTTGTAAACACCGCGGTCTGCAAAATAATCTTCTTCGTCAAAGGTGAAAAGAATTATTTTCTTGCCTGTATTTGCATAATCGTAGAAAACGCTTGAATAGTCAGTAACAAGACATTGGGCGCAGTTGAGGAAATCATATGTTTCATATTCCTCAGGGAAGTTGCGGATGTGCTTGAAGGTGTCAAAATCTACGTCTTTTTTAGCAATTGGATGAAGGTTAAGGTAAACTATTTCGTCCTCAGCGAGAAGCTTATCTAACTCATAAAGATAATACTGGAAATAAGCGTTTGCTTTTGCATCAATGTTACCTGTGCTTCCGCGCCATGTAGGCATATAAGCGTAAATCTTTTTATCCTCAAGACCTAACTCTTTAATTATTTTATCCCCACGCTTTTTATCAAAAAACGCTGTGTTTCGAGGATAACCACCAAGAAGGCATTCACCCAAAGCAATGTTATCAAGCATATAATCCTCTACCATATGCTCCATAGTGTAGCGGTTAGGGTAAAGAAGATAATCTGCGCAAACAAAGTTTTTCTGAGCGTTACCTATACCGTGCATAGCGTTTTTAATGCCTCTGCCGAGAGTTTTTAAAGGTGTGCCATGCCATGTGTTAAGGTAAACCTGACCCTCTTTCTTAAGGTAGAAAGGAAGGAATGTGTTATCGTTGAAAAGGTATTTTGCAGAAGCGAGAGCTTTCATGTACGCTTTTGTTGAAACGATAACAGGTATAACATTCTTGATTTTGTAATGCTTTAAAATTTCCTCGAACTTTTTCTTTGTACCTGCACGGCAGCTGAGGTAAATTTTATAATCAGCATACTCTTTGTTAGTTGCAAGCTCTTTAATAAGGTAAAAGATATTGCCGCTGATTTCTGTACCATGCTGTGATTCTAAAAGAATAGCGTGGTCATCAAGCTTTAAGCGCTTATACCATTTTGTATAACGGAGCTTTGGAAGGGTATACACATACCACTTATAAAAAGGATATTTCTTTAAGGTTTTAATAAGATTTTCGAACATATTAACCTCCGAAAAATTTAAAGAATAGAATTTGGCGGGATTATTTCATTCTCATTGAAATATCGAATGCTTCAACTGAATGAGTGAGAGCACCGATAGAAAGAATATCTACACCAAGCTCTGCCACACTTCTCAGGCGTTCCTTTGTAAGGTTGCCTGATGCTTCTAAAAGAGCCTTGCCGTTAACAATTTTTACAGCATCTGCCATTGTAGCGTTATCCATATTATCGAGCATAATAATATCTGCGCCCGCATTAAGAGCTTCTTTTACCTCGTCGAGAGTTCTTGTTTCTACCTCTATTTTAACAGTATGGCCGATTTTTTCTCTTAAAGCCTTAACTGCAGGAGTAATACCGCCTTTAGCGTCTATATGGTTATCCTTAAGCATTGCGCAATCGGAAAGGTTGTAGCGGTGATTTCTTCCGCCGCCGCATGTTACAGCGTATTTCTGTAACGAACGAAGACCGGGAAGCGTTTTTCTTGTATCGGCAATAGTACCGCTTGTACCTTCAATTTCTTTAACGCAAGCGTTTGTTATAGTAGCAATACCGCTCATATGCTGAATAAGGTTAAGAGCAGTTCTTTCGCCCTTTAAGAGCCTTACTGTTTTGCCTTTAAGTTCAGCAATAAGGTCGCCTTTCTTTATTCCGTCGCCATCTTTTTTGTGAAGAGTGCAGGTGAAGGTATCGTCTAAAAGAGTAAATACTCTCATTGCAACATCAAGTCCGCAAAGCACGCCGTCTGCCTTAGCAATAAAAACTGCTTCGCTTTCTTCATTTTCGTCTAAAAGATAATCTGTTGCAACATCTATGTAGTTAATGTCCTCTTTAATTGCGTTTTTAATAAGGTCATCAACATAAAACTGGGGCAAAATCATCTGTCTACCTCCTTGAGAATTATATACGCAATTGTTGCAAGGGAAAGCGCCTCGCAATAATCTGCAGTAATGGCAAATTTGCCGTTTTTAAGCCTTTGTAAAATGTTTTCAATACGCTTTTTGCCTTCGTGGATTGCGCCTTCGTCGGGGATAACGAAATATGCTCGCTGAAGAGTATCGCGTATTTCTGTACGTGTGCCTTTTGGAAGAGGTGCGCCTGAAACCTCAGGCTCCTGCTCGTTTTCGGGAACAGCAACCTTGTAGAAGCCTGCTTCGATACATTTTGTAATATCCTCTGCGGCTTTTCTGCCGAATACAAGCGCCTCTAAAAGAGAGTTGCTTGCAAGCCTGTTTTTTCCGTGAACACCTGTGCAGGAGCATTCGCCTGCAGCATAAAGACGGGGTAGAGTTGTTCTGGCGTTAAGGTCAACCTCAATACCACCCATAAGGTAATGCTGACAAGGGAAAACAGGAATTAAATCTTTTGAAATATCAACGCCCTGCTTTAAGCAGCCTGCATATATACCGGGGAAGCGGTTTTTGAGATATTCCTCACCTTTATAGCGAATATCAAGAAAAAAACTGTTACTGCCCAAACGCCTTGATTCCATAATAATTGAACGGGAAACAACATCTCTTGGAGCAAGCTCAAGGCGTTCATCATATCTGTCCATAAAGCGCTCTTTATTGCAATTGA
Organism: Clostridiaceae bacterium; assembly: GCA_904501675.1. Lineage (GTDB taxonomy): Bacteria > Bacillota > Clostridia > Oscillospirales > Acutalibacteraceae > DTU089. The sequence continues at coordinate 8,222 of CAJGCL010000055.1, read as the reverse complement.
GAAGGTATGCGCCCTCACCTCTGACAGCCTCGCTTATAAGGAACTGTTCACGGTTTGCACCATTGAAAGCAGTGGGATGGAACTGAACGTAGCTGAGGTTTTTAATTGAAGCGCCCATTTCGTAGGCGAGACGAATGCCGTCGCCTGTAGCAACCGATGGGTTAGTTGTGTATTTATAAACTCTTCCTATACCGCCTGAAGCCAAAAGGCAGAAATCGGAATAAACTGTTTTAAACTCTGAACCGCTCATAATCTGAATTCTGAATCCGTTTTTAATGCGGTCCATTGCTGTTACCATAGTTTCATCGGCAATAGTAACATTTGGTAGAGCTTCAACCTGAAGCATCAGCTTGTCCACCATTTCTTTACCTGATGTGTCTTTATGGTGGAGAATTCTTCTTCTGCAGTGGCCACCCTCAAGAGTTTTAATAAGCTCACCGTTTTTATCGCGGTCGTACTCAACACCATATTCAATGGTTTTTAAAACATCTTCCGGGCCTTGGGTGCAAAGCTCTGTAACTGCGTCAAGGTCATTTTCCCTCTTGCCGGCAATAAGAGTATCTTCAATATGCAAGTCGTAGCTATCATTTTCTAAATCAAGCACGCAGGCAATACCGCCCTGAGCAAGAGAGCTGTTCGATTGGTGGCGTTCCTTTTTTGAAAGCATAAGAATATCTACACTTTGGGGGAAATTCAGCGCCGCATAAAGCCCTGCAATACCGCTACCAACAATAACAACAGTATATTTCTTATTCAATTCGGAAAGGTTCATATTATTACCCCAATTCCAACATTCGATTAATACTGATAAGTGCTTTTTGTCTCAAATCTTCAGGGAGCGTAATTTCTTCTCCGCCTGAACCGATAACTGCTTTATAAACATCTTCTAATGAGATTTTCTTCATATCCTCGCAGCAAAGCTTTTCGGGAGAAAGCTGAATAAAGCGGTTGCCGTTTTCCTCGTGAAGAGCCAGATAATCAACAACGCCTTTTTCTGTTCCGATAATAACCTCACCGGGAGTTTCCTTTGCGTATTTTATAATTTCACTTGTAGCGCCTACCATATCTGCAAGCTCTACAACCTCTTTTGGTGATTCGGGATGCACCGCAAATTTTGCGTCAGGGTGCTTTGCCTTGCAATTTATAACATCTTCCTTTGTAAGCTGAGCGTGTACAGGGCAGTAGCCGTCCCAGAGAATTATATTTTTATGAGGAAGCTTCTCTTTAACATGTGAGCCAAGATGCTGGTCAGGAATGAAAAGAATTTTATCTGCATCAAGCTTATCAACAATTTTAATAGCAGAAGAGCTTGTTACGCAAACGTCGCACTCTGCTTTGAGAGCGGCGGTAGTGTTAATATACGCAACAACCTGAGCGTCAGGATTTTCCCCCTTATATTTTCTTACTCTTTCGGGAGCAATCTGCTCAGCCATAGGGCAGGTGGCAGAAGGTACAGGAAGAATTGTTTCGGTCTCGGGAGAAAGAATTTTAACGCTTTCTGCCATAAAACGAACGCCGCACATTACAACGCGCTTTGCCTTGAGCTCAGCAGCCTTCTTGCTTAAAAAGAAGCTGTCGCCTGTAACGTCTGCTATATCTATAATATCAGGCTCCTGATATGTGTGGGCAAGAATAATTGTACCCGTTTCTTTTTTGAGCCTTTCTATTTCTTTTTTCAATTGAATTGTGTCCATAAAAATCACCTTTTCAAATGAGCGCATACTTTTTCACATTATCACTCATAGTAATTATATCATTATTTTGTGAATTAGCAATATAAAAAACTCCTAAAAATATAATTATCCTTATATTTCTTTTCTATTTTAATATTAAATTGACTATTTATCACATTATTGTTGAAATAAGTTGGAGTTTAGTGTATTATTATTTTGATTATTGTAATTTTAAATCAAGGAGGCAGAAAAAATGAATTCCTATCTTGAAAAGGATTTTGATTTCCTTAAAAATGCTGATAGCGAGCTTTTCGAGGCTTTCAGCAAAGAACAGCTCCGTCAGAGCAGAAATATTGAGCTTATTGCAAGCGAAAACTACGCTTCTGCAGCAGTTATGGCAGCAAGCGGTAGCATTTTTACAAATAAATATGCAGAGGGATATCCATCAAAGAGATACTATGGCGGCTGCGAATATGTAGATATTGCAGAAAGCCTTGCTATTGAAAGGCTTAAAAAGCTTTTCGGTTGCGAATATGCTAACGTTCAGCCTCACTCAGGCTCTCAGGCAAACTTTGGTGTTTACTTTGCTCTTCTTCAGCCGGGCGATACAGTTCTTGGTATGAGCCTTGCAGACGGTGGCCACCTTACTCACGGCTCACCTGTAAACGTAAGCGGTTCATATTTTAATTTCGAAAGCTACGGTGTTGACGATAACGGCTTCCTTGATTACGATGCTCTCGAAAAGAAAGCAATTGAATGTAAGCCAAAAATGATTGTTGCAGGTGCATCTGCATATCCAAGAACAATCGATTTCAAGAAAATCCGTGAGATTGCAGATAAGGTAGACGCACTCTTTATGGTTGATATGGCTCATATTGCAGGCCTTGTTGCCGCAGGCGTTCACCCATCACCGGTGCCACACGCTCACGTTGTAACTTCTACAACTCATAAAACTCTCCGCGGTCCTCGTGGCGGTATTATCCTTACAAACGACGAGGAAATCGCAAAGAAGGTTAACAAGGCTATATTCCCCGGTATTCAGGGCGGACCACTTATGCATATAATTGCTGCTAAGGCAATCTGCTTCGGTGAGGCTCTTAAGCCTGAGTTCAAGGAGTATGGTAAGAAGATAATTTCTAACTGTAAGGCTCTTGAAAATGCACTTGCAGCACAGGGCGTTGATATGGTATCAGGCGGTTCCGATAACCACCTTCTTCTCCTCGACCTGAGAAGCCTTGGAATTACAGGTAAAGAGCTTGAACGCAGACTTGACGAGGTTTATATTACTGTTAATAAAAACTCTATTCCTCGTGAGCCTGAAAAACCATTTGTTACAAGCGGTATAAGAATCGGTACAGCAGCAGTAACAACACGTGGCTTTGAAGCTCAGGATATGGTTGATATTGCAGAATATATCAAGCTTGCCGCTACAGACTTCGAAAACAGTGCAGACTACATCCGCGCAGGCGTTACAAGAATTTGCGATAAGTATCCGCTTTATAAAGATTAAAAATTAACTGCCACCGGGTAGTGAATGCAAAAAAGCATTCGTTTTCACATCGTTAGGTCTTTGAAGATGTGAGACGAATGCTTATTTTTTAGGAGAAATTATGAAAAAATATTTATCGTATTTTACGAAATGGGAAAAGGCGTTGTGGGTAAGCTCCGTTGCCGTAATATGTATTTTTTATGCCGTTTTTGACGGCTCGGGGTGGATGAAGCTTACAGCCTCTCTCATAGGCGTAACATCCTTGATTTTCCTTGCTAAAGGTAATCCTTTCGGCAATGTTCTTATGATTATTTTCAGCGTGCTTTACGCAATAATATCATATAGCTTTTTGTATTACGGTGAAATGATTACATATGTGGGCATGACCGCACCCATGGCTCTGTTTTCTTTAGTTTCCTGGCTTAAAAACCCTTACGGAAAAAGCAAGTCTCAAGTAAAGGTAAGAGAATTAACTCCAAAAATATTTATAGTTGGTGCAGTGCTTACCGCAGTAGTTACAGTAGTGTTCTATTATATTTTATCGGCTCTCAATACAGCAAATATTGTGCCAAGCACCATTTCTGTATTAACATCCTTTTTTGCCGCATATTTAACTTTTATGCGTACACCTTATTTCCCACTTGCTTACGCTTTTAACGATATAGTTCTTATTGTTATGTGGGCAATGGCAACAAAAGAAGACACCTCTTACATTTCCGTTATAGTCTGCTTCTGCGTGTTTTTAGTAAACGATTTGTACGGCTTTATAAACTGGTGCAGAATGAGAAAAACGCAGAAACAAGGGAAAATCAAGGCTTGATTTTGTCATTTTCCACATAAACAGGCGGAAAAATTTTACTTTATAATAATTGAAAAGAATAATATTTGTGATATACTATTAACTGTAATATTTTGTACTTTGGTACATACGAAAGGATGACAAATTATGGCAGAGAACAGATTTCTCAGTGAATATCCGGTAATTGGTATTCGTCCTATTATCGACGGTAGACGCGGTCCTCTTAAGGTTCGTGAGTCTCTCGAAGAGCAGACAATGAATATGGCTAAATCAGCCGCAAAGCTTTTCACAGAAAACCTTAAATATTCAAACGGTGAGCCCGTAAAGGTTGTTATTGCAGATACTACAATTGGTAGAGTTGCAGAAGCAGCAGCTTGCGCAAACAAATTCCAGAAGGAAGGCGTTCAGATTACTCTTTCTGTTACACCTTGCTGGTGCTATGGCTCCGAAACAATGGATATGGATCCATTAACAATCAAGGGTGTTTGGGGCTTTAACGCAACAGAGCGTCCAGGCGCAGTTTACCTTGCAGCGGTTCTTGCAGCACACGCTCAGAAGGGGCTCCCTGCATTCGGTATCTATGGTAAAGACGTTCAGGATGCTGACGATACAACTATCCCTGCAGACGTTGAAGAAAAACTTCTCCGTTTTGCAAGAGCAGCAGTTGCAGCAGCTACAATGAAGGGCAAATCATATCTTCAGATTGGTTCAATCTGCATGGGTATTGCAGGCTCTTCAATTGATACAGATTTCTTCGAGGAATATCTCGGTATGCGCGTAGAATCAGTTGACGAGGTAGAAATTATCCGTCGAATGAGCGAGGGCATCTATGACGAAGAAGAATATCAGAGAGCATACAAATGGGTTAAGGAAAACTGCAAAGAAGGCTTCGATAAGAACCCTGAATTCGTAAGAAAGAGCGACGAGCAGAAGGAAAAGGATTGGGAGTTCACAGTTAAGATGATGTGCATCATCAAGGACCTTATGAACGGCAACAAGAATCTTCCTGCAGGTTGCGAAGAAGAAATGGTTGGCCACAATGCTATCGCAGCAGGCTTCCAGGGTCAGAGACAGTGGACAGACTTCTATCCAAACGCAGACTTTGCAGAAGCTCTTCTCAACACAAGCTTCGACTGGAACGGCGTTCGCGAGCCATATGTTCTTGCAACAGAAAATGATACTCTTAACGGCGTAAGCATGCTCCTTATGAAGCTCCTTACAAACCGTCCTCAGATGTTTGCAGACGTTCGTACATACTGGAGCCCTGAAGCAACAAAGAGAGTTACAGGCTATGATCTTGAGGGTAAGGCTGCAGAAGCAAAGGGCTTTATTCACCTTATCAACTCAGGTGCTTGCTGTCTTGATGCTTGCGGTGAGGTTAAGGATGAAAACGGCAACGGTATCATCAAAGAGTGGTACGATGTTACAGCTGACGACGTTAACAAGATTAACGCAGCAACAGAATGGTGCGCAGCTGATAATGGTTACTTCCGTGGCGGCGGATACTCAAGCCGTTTCCTTACAAGAGCTGAAATGCCTGCAACAATGATTCGTCTTAACCTTGTTAAGGGTCTTGGACCAACACTTCAGATTTGCGAAGGCTACACAGTTGCACTTCCTGACGAAGTTTCAGATATTATCTGGAAGAGAACAGACTACACATGGCCTTGCACATGGTTTGCTCCAAAGCTTACAGGTAAGGGTCCATTCACTTCAGCTTACGAGGTAATGAATCACTGGGGTGCTAACCACGGCGCTATCTCTTACGGCCACATCGGTGCAGATATCATCACTCTTGCATCAATGCTCCGTATTCCTGTTTCAATGCACAACGTTGACGAAGACAAAATCTTCCGTCCAGCTTGCTGGAATGCATTCGGTACTCAGGAGCTTGAAAGCGCAGACTTCCGCGCTTGTGAAGCATACGGTCCATTGTACAAATAAGATAAACAATAAAAATTCCGCTCTGCCAATAGGCAGGGCGGATATTTTTTTGTTATTCAACAACCGGTGCTTTCATAAGACCGATTTTGCGTAATACATATTCATAGCTCCAGTTGAAGCCGTCGCTTCTCCATGCGCCAGGTCCATGCCAGCTTTCTTTTTCGTTAACAAGGTGAACAGGGCCGAAGGTGTTATAGCGATGACCATAAAGCGTAAGCTCAAGTGTATGGTTGCCGTTTTCAATATTTTCTGCTTGCGCAAGGTATGGCGGATATGCGATTTTGCCGATTTCTTTACCGTCAAGAGCGGCACCTATAAGCGTACCCATAAAGTCGGAAGCCACAACATTAAGGCAATTGTTTTTAACCTGAACAGGTATTTTATATGTAAGGTTTCCGCCGTAGAATGGGAAGCCCTGAGTTGTTATATCGCCAAAGCCGATTTTTTCGGGAAGGGCAGTTATAACAGATTTTGTACCATTTACCTTAACACCGAATTTACCTAATACAAATACGCTTTCAAGGCTTGCACTTTCACCGAATGGATAGGTGATTATAAGCTCATTTACACCTTTGTTAATTTTTGGAAGAGCAACTTTAAATATTGAAATATCAACATAGTTTTCAATAAAAGTGTTATCAACCTTTGCACCATTGAAAGTGATTTCAGCTTTTTGAGCATCTTCAAGAGCAAGAATTGCGCCATCATAATCAATTTCGCTTTCGATTGTGTAGCGCAAAGTTACCTTTGAAATTGGTGCTTTTTCGCCATAAACCCAAGGCTGAGTTTCTGCACCACCACGCTCTTCAATACCTAACTTGTTACGGCAGATATTATCAAGGCGGAGAATTTCTTCCTTAGGTGAAAATTCTGCTTCGCCCTCTATTTTGTGCTCTGCCATATCAAGAAGGAGAACGTTATCCTCTGAAAGCTTATAGTCAACAAGGCCTGTAATTGTAGTTGCATCGCAGTTGAATGAAACTTCTTTTTTCTGTGGAGCAACGCTGTTTTTATCAACTAATTTATAAAGGAATGAATCGTAGCCGTAAATATGCTGAGCAATAATTGTGTTACCGTTTCTGTGAGAATAATCGGCAGGGTAGATGTTGCCGTTTTGTGTGTCGTAAAGGAGAACGCCATATTCACCCTTAACTGTAATACGGATATCCTCGCCTCTGTCGATGTGGCTGTTATGTGGCTCTTTGCTGTGTGCTACGAAAAGCCATTTGCAATCTTCATCCTGACGGAGCTGATAAATAAGGTTATCTGAAAGCACGCCATTACCCTTGCGAAGATTTACTACCTTGTCGCTTTCAAGAGCGGTAATAATTGCAGAGCGTGTGAAATCACAGTTTTCGGAAATATCGTAAAGAGCTTTACCTTTTTCTGACTCAACTGCATCGCAGAGCTTTGGTGCTTCACCTAAGAAGATAAGGCGCCCGCCTGCTTTTCTGAATGCTTCTAGACGCTCCAGTGTAGAGCTTCTCAAGGTTTCGCAACCCGGAACAATGATTGTATCATATTCCATCTGACCAACCTTTAATGGTGCAGATGCATTCTCGCATTGTGATGGAAGAAGAGCTTCGCTGATAAAGTTGAAATCTACGCTACCTGTAAGGAGCCATTCTGTAAGGGAGAGGAATTTTTCATCAAGACCATCGCGGAATATTGCGGATTTATCGTTTGGTCCCCAATGGAGCCAATAGCTTTCAACGGGATGAATAACACCAACCTTAACAATCGGCTTACCGCGTGTAAGGGCAGTATTAACTCTTGCGAAATGGTCTTCAATAACCTTATATTCCTTGTACCAAGGAGATTGATATGAAATTGAAGCAGGGTAGTCGCGCTTTGCTTCGCCTGCCATAGCGTACCATGAAAGGTGAGGAACTCTTACAGTAATACCGAGAGCTGCCTGCCAATCGCCCTGATGCTTGTAGGTTTTAAAGTTACAATCCCAACCTGTAACGCCATAAAGCTCGGAAAGCACACCTTCATAGCCGTACTGATGTGTAGCAGACTGAGCTTGTTTTGCGGTTGTGAATTCGTGGCTGTTGCAAAGAAGGTCAATACCTGGAAGCTGGAAGCTTCTGTAGGAACGCATTGCTTCACCTAAAGCGGCAGTCTGGCTATGGAGCGTAGGCTCTTCCATCATATGACCTGTAAGCGCAATTCCGTTTTCACCGCACCATTTGCCTACTGTATCTGCAAAGGACTGTGCAAAAAGCTCCGCAATAAAATCATGGTAGCGGTAGCGGTGAATTGATGGTGCACTGTTTTTCAAATCCCAGAAAATTTCAGGGAGTGTTTCAAAAAT
>CAJGCL010000054.1 GCA_904501675.1 Clostridiaceae bacterium | reverse complement strand
CACTCATTGTTGTTGCAGAATATGCACTCAATGAAGAAATCAGAGCAGAAGGCGCAGTTTCCTTTGTAGTGCTTATGCTTTGCGGAGCAGGCGCTTCAGCAACTCTTATTAAGCTTAATAAGCAAAGGAAAAAAGAAAAGAATAATTAATTAAGAAAAACCTCTTACGGAAGTAAGAGGTTTTTTATGCAAAAAGTTAAGCCGAGAGTGCAAAGCTTAAAGCGCAAAATATAAGTGTGGAGTGCAGAGTGCAAAATGACGCGAGGATACGGAAGATGCTATCTGATATATGATATGTGTTAACTTTTTCTACACAAAAATGTTAAATAATTGTTGACATTATATTTAATTATTGTAAAATATTACTAATAGAATATTTTATAAGGAGAGAGATTCTATGGATTTAAGCAAACTTATTGAAAAAAAGAATGAGTATGCTCAATATATTATTGACGATATTACTCATATCTGCACAGCATTCGAAAAAAGAGGTCCGGGTTGTAAGGGTGAGCAACAGGCTTGCGAATATCTTGCAGAAGAAATGAAAAAATTAGGCTGTGATACAGTCTATGTTGATGAGTTTAAGGAGAACCCAGGCTCATTCTTCGGTTGGATTAATTTCACAATAACCTTTGTTTTATTAGCTTTTGTGGCATACTTTTTTATGCCGGCTCTTTCAATTATATTAATCGCTCTCGGTCTTATTCTTTGTGTTCTTCAGTTTGGTCTTTACAAAAAGGTTGTTGATAAATTTTTTAAAGAAAAAATCGGACACAATGCTGCTGGTTTTAAAAAGCCAACAGGCGAAGTAAAGCGCAGAATTATTTTTAATGGACATCCTGACGCTGCTTGGGAATGGCCAATTAAAGAGAAATTTTCATATCTTGGCTTCGATATACATATGATTACTTGTTTTATCGGTGCTTTTTACGTTTTAGGTATTTCAATAGCGCGTCTTTGTGGAATTGACCTCGGTCTCGCAATAAAGCTTGGTCTTGGCGCTCTTGTTTTTGTTCCTTTCTGGATTGGTCTTTACTTTATGTGGAACAGAAACAAATATGTTGATGGCGCTAACGATAACCTTACAGGCTGTTATATGGGTATGGCTATCCTCAAAATGCTTCAGGATGAAGGTATTGAGTTTGAAAACACAGAAATCGGTGTTGTTCATACAGGCTCTGAGGAAGCTGGTCTTCGCGGCGCTAAGGCATGGTGCGAGGCTCATAAGGACGAATTCAACGATGTTCCAACCTTTGTTTTCTCTTATGATACAATTGCTCAGAATGAGCACCTCAGCGTAAACTATCGCGACCTCAATGCAACAGTCAAGGTTGATAAGGATGTTTCAGACCTCTTCTACGAAGCTTGCGTAGAGCTTGGTATTCCTTGCGGTAAGGGTATGGTTCCACCTCTTGGCGGTGCAACTGACTCGGCAGCTTTTGCTCAGGCGGGTATGCGCTCAACAGGTATCACAGCTCTTAACCACGCTCTTCCTGATTTCTATCACACAAGACGCGATACACCTGATGCACTTAACAAGTCCTGTCTTGCAGATTGTTTAGCAGCATCGGTTAAGGCACTCGAAATGTTTGACAACGGTGCTAAGCAATAATATTTGGCGAATAGCTTTGTATTGCCACCTCTCGCAGTATTCTTATACAGCGTCGGGTGGCAATTCTTCGCTCTTCATCCAAATATTATTGCTTAGCAGGGTGTATTGTTCTCAATACCAAAGAAACTATTTTGCCAGCTCTCTCAGTACCTTTGTACGCCTACGCTCGTTAAATCTTCGTCATTCATCCCAATCTTATTACTTAGCAAGCTTTATCATTCTCAATAACAAACAAACTATTTTGCCACCTCTCGCAGTATTCTTATACAGCGTCGGGTGGCAATCTTTTAGCCAATAGTAATTAGCAGTTAGCAAGTTTTAGAAATATATAAGTAAAAAACAGCAGATAGCATCAAGCTATCTGCTGTTTACTATCGATTAATTGTTGACTGCTAAAAAACCATACACAGAAATGGAACAAAAACAAGAGCAGGCAACATATTTGCAACTTTTATTTTTGTTACACCAATTAAATTCAAGCCGATTGCAACTATCATAACCGAACCTGCGCAAACAAGCTCAGCCACCGCAAAATCGCTGAGGAAAGAACCGAGGATAATCGCGAGCGTTACAAGGCTACCCTGAAAAACGAGAACAAATCCTGCTGAACACATTACGCCAAAACCAAGAGTAGTGGCAAGCATTGCAGATGAAATCATATCAAGCAAAGCCTTTGTATAGATCATCTCATTGTCGCCAGATATACCTGCATTTAAAGAACCGACGATAGTCATAGCACCCATACAAAACAGGAGTGAGGCGGTAACAAAACCCTCTGAAAAGGTTGATGTATCAGGTTGCTCTTTTCCGCTTTTCTCTCGATTTTTCTGGAATCTGTTACCTAATTTAACTAATTTTCCGTCAATATCAATTAATGTTCCGATAATTGTACCAAGCACAAGAGAGATTACCATAACAAGCTGGTTCTGTCCCTTTAGTAAACCGCTTATGCCTATTGCAATAGTGCAAAGGCCGATAACAGACATTATCTGACCTGTGATTTTTTCGGGAATAGCTTTTTTGAATATAAGGCCTACGGCACTACCTATAATTACAGTCAGCGTATTAACAAATACGCCACTGAAACTTTGCAAAATTTCCATATTTATTCTCCTTTGAAAAGATTCCAAGGATAAACCTGATTGTCAGGCTCACTGCAGAAAATCATTTCTTCTTTTGTTGTAGGATGTGTAAAAGTGATTTTATGAGAGTAAAGGGCAATTTGACAATTTGTTCTATCCTTACTGCCATATTTTATATCTCCTGTAAGGCACAGTTTTCTCGAGGAAAACTGCACACGAATCTGGTGTGTTCTGCCGGTATGAAGAATTATATGTACAAGCGCTTTGTTCTCTGTTTCCCTCTTAACTTCGTATTCAAGAGATGCATCCTTAACGCCTTTTCTTATTCTGTTAACAACATATGAGCGGTTCTTTCGGGAATCTTTAAATAAAAAATCTTTTAGTGTGGCTGATTTTTCTTCCGGTATGCCGTCAAGCACTGCAAGATATTCTTTTTTTAGTTTGCCTTCTGCAATATCTTTAGAAAGGGCGGCGGCACTTTTTTTGTTGTTAGCAAAAACCATAACTCCGCCTACGTTTCTGTCTAATCTGTGAAGTAAATGTAAGGGTTTACCGGCTCTTTCGCTTAAAAGACCTATTATGCCTTTTTCTGTAGTGGAATCCTCACTGGAAATACCTACAGGCTTTATGCAAACTGTAATATCTGTATCTTCATATAAAACACTTAAATCAGTATACTCCATAAACAACTCTCAAATTTCAAAAAATCTATAGACTATACTACTACAAAAATCTCTTTTTTTCAACAAAAAATAAAAACCTGATAAAATCATCAGGTTTTCTAACATAATTTGTAAATCAGATTTTTGAGAATCCGTGGCTATTGATAAGCGCATCAATTTTCTTTTTCTCTTTACATAACGGACATTCATGTGCAGAGGTGTTAAAGTATCCGTCTAAATCGTGAGGATTGAAAACGGAATTAACTTCATATTTACCGCATTTATCTGTAGATGAGAATATTGCGGAAACACCAACAATATTACCACCGTAATAGTTAACTGCTTCAATAGCGGCATTGGCTGTAACGCCGGACGCAACAGAAACCGCAAGAACAAGAACATGCTTACCCTTAATCATAGGAACAATATTATCGCGGAACATCATCTGAGAGCCTGAAATCATTTCAGGGGTAACAATGTAAATTGTTTGGTGAGCGTTAATATTTGAAAAAGAATGCTTTGTAAGCTCGTTTGCAAGGCAAGTGCCGATAACCTCTGTACCGTCAAGGCAAAGAATTGTATCAATAACAGTAGTTGAATAGTTATAGCTTTCGCAAAGCTCCTGAGCTACTGCCTTTGCTTCGGAAAGGCGGGATTTCTGCGCAGCAACATCAATATAGTAATTTGTATGAGAATGATTTGATGCAAAGTGTCCCTTTGCAACGCGAAGATAAAGATTCTTGCGTTTTGTTTTGATTTTTTCAATGTTTGTTGTAGGCATAAAAAATCCCCTTTCAGATAGGCTATAGAAATATTTTATAATAAACACATTATAAAAATCAATTCACATTCTATCTAAAAGGAGAAGAGCGTTTTTGTAGAATTTATTTAATCATTTCTTCAAATTCCGCTTCTGAAATGACTTTTATTCCTAAATCGTTTGCCTTTTTTAGCTTGCTTCCTGCACTTTCACCTGCAAGAACCATACTTGTTTTAGCGGAAACAGAGCCAGAAGCCTTACCGCCGAATTTTTCAATAATCTCCTGAGCCTCGCGCCTGCCGTATTTCGTAAGAGTACCTGTAAGCACAAAGGTCATGCCATCAAAGCGCTTATCCTCAATCTCTGTAAGATTTTTCATATTAAGACCCATTTCATGAAGCTCGTCAATCATTGCTCTTGTTTCAGGAAGAGAGAGGGATTTGACAAGCGTTTCAGCGCTTATCTGACCCATACCATCGATTTCCATAATATCATCAACAGAAGCATTGAGGAGGCTTTGCATATCACCAAAGTGGTTAGCAAGAAGCTTTGCAGCTTTAAGACCTATATGGTGAACGCCTAATGCGAAAATAAGCTTGAAAAGGTCGTTTTCTTTTGATTTTTCAATAGCATCAAGAAGATTAAAGGTGCTTTTTTCCCCCATTCTTTCAAGGGAGACAAGCTCCATTGGGCTGAGCCTGTAAATATCAGATGCTTTTTTTATAAGTCCCTCATTTACAAGCTGCTCTAATACCGCGGAGCCGAGACCTTCAATATCCATAGCATCTCTTGAACAAAAATGTATAAGCTTTCTCAGAAGCTGTGCAGGGCAATCAGGGTTAATACAACGTATTGCAACCTCACCATCAACCCTTGCTACCTGACTTTCACAGGCAGGGCATTTTTCGGGATAGGTGAACACCGGATTTTCGCCATTGTGGGACTGTACACCAAGAACCTCCGGAATAATATCGCCTGCTTTACGGACAATAATTGTATCACCTATAGCAATGCTTTTATCTTTTATAAAATCTTCATTATTAAGTGTTGCTCTTGAAACTGTAGTACCTGCAAGAATAATTGGCTGAAATATAGCAGTAGGCGTTAAAACACCTGTTCTGCCAACCTGAATTTCAATATCAAGAAGCTTTGTTGGTTTCTCTTCAGGCGGATATTTAAATGCAACTGCCCATTTCGGGAACTTTGCAGTAGAGCCTAATTCCTCGCGCATTGAAAAATCGTCTGTTTTTATAACTGCGCCATCAATATCAAAGCTCAGCTTACCGCGATTATCGCCAATGCTCTGTATTTTGGCAATTGCTTCGTCCATTGTGTCGCAAAGAGCGTAACCGGGAACAGTAGGGAAACCTAATTCAGCAAGGTAATCGAGAGACTCCTTGTGCGAATGAACCTCTTTGCCGCCTTCTTTTTGCTGAATATTAAAAATGAAAATGTCAAGCTTTCTTGAAGCGGTGATTTTCGGATTCTTCTGTCTTAATGATCCCGAGGCAGCGTTGCGAGGGTTTTTAAAAGTTTTTTCTTCGTTTAATTCCTGTTGAGCAATCAACTCTTCAAAGCTTTGGTGAGACATATAAACCTCACCGCGCACTTCGATGTAAGGAATAGCTTCTTTAAGCTTTAACGGCACTGAACGAATAGTTTTAACGTTGGCGGTTACGTCTTCACCTACATTACCATCGCCACGTGTAGAGGCACGAAAAAGCACACCGTCTCTATATTCGAGTGAACATGAGAGCCCGTCAATTTTTGGTTCAACAACGTACTGTGCATCAGGGAAAGCTTTTTTTACTCTTGAATCAAAAGCTCGCAATTCTTCTTCGGAAAAAGCGTCCTGCAGACTTTCCATTCTTACAGTATGAACAACTTCTTCAAAGGTATTATCGTGGCTTCCGCCTACACGATGGGTAGGGGAATCCTCCTTTAAAAGCTGCGGAAACTTCTCTTCAATTGCGGAAAGCTCACGCATCATCATATCGTAATCATAATCAGATACATTGCTTTCGTTACCCATATAATATTTTTCAATACACTCATTGAGTATGATAGTAAGTTCCTCCGCGCGCTTTTTGCTTGTTTCAAAATCCATAGTGCACCGCCTGTATTTTAGTGAATTTATTATACCATATGTTACAAAAAAAGTCGATAGTTTAACTACTTTATCTACCCTTTTTACATTGACAAAAGTCTGTCGTTTTTTTATAATTTACAATGTAGAAGTATTAGTATACGAAAGAAGGATTCTTTTGAAGAATAAGTTGAAAAATGCTTTGACTTTATTTCTCACTTTCTTTAAAATAGGCGCTTTCACTTTCGGTGGAGGCTATGCTATGATACCAATTATTGAAAAGGAAATGTGCGAGAAACATAAGTGGCTCAAGGGTGAAGAAATTCTTGATATTTTTGCAATTTCTGAAAGCACGCCGGGTCCTATTGCCATTAACTCTGCTACATTTGTTGGTTACAGAGTCGCAGGAGTTTTAGGCTCTGCCTGCGCAACCTTTGGTGTTGTTCTTCCGTCGTTTATCATTATTTCAATAATATCTCTTGTCCTTAAAGAATTCAGTCAGTATGAGATTGTGCAGTTTGCGTTTAACGGTATACGTGCAGGCGTGCTTGCTCTTGTGATTAAGGCTTTCTACTCAATGTATAAAAAGTGTCCGAAAGGTCTTTTCTCATATATCCTGATGATTGGCGCTTTTGCCGCATCGCTTTTTATAGATATTCTCGGTCTTGATATAAGCATTATTTATATTATAATTACTTGTGCTCTTATTGGTCTCATTCATTCATTTGTTGAGAGAAAGAGAGGTAAGGCGCAATGAGTATTTACCTTCATCTTTTCTTAACCTTTTTAAGCATAGGTGCATTTACCTTCGGTGGCGGATATGCAATGCTTCCGCTTATTCAGAAGGCTGTGCTTGATAATCAATGGCTTACAGAAGAGGCAATAGTTAACTTCATTGCCGTAAGCGAAAGCACACCTGGTCCTTTTGCTATTAACATTGCAACATACGTTGGTATGGAAACAGGCGGATTCCTTGGCGCCATATGTGCTACTCTTGGCGTGGTAACACCGTCATTTGTTATTATTCTCATTGTTGCGAGAATATATAAGCAATTTCAGGAAAGCGAAATTGTTAAAGGTTGTATGAGTGGTCTGAGACCAACCGTTATAGGTCTTATAGGCGCTGCAGTACTTACAATCGGTAAAACTGTTTTCTTCCCCGATGGTTTTGCAGTAGCCAATATTGATTTATACAACATAATTGTTTCTCTTATTATTTGCGCAATAGGTATTTTCCTTATTTTCAAGAAAAAGGTACACCCTATAATTCTCATAGTTGTTTCCGCGATTTTAGGTATTGCTGTAGGATATATAGGTAAATTAATTTAAAAAGTGAATCTTCACGAAAAGAGTTGATTTTTATAAAAACTGTAACAGATTATTTCGGTTGTGATGTTTTCTCCGAAAAAGTTATGAAAGAAAGATTGCCTGAGGATGTGTATGCTGAATTTCAGCGTACTCTTCAGACTGGCCACCGTTTGAATATAGATGTTGCTAATATCATAGCAAATGCTATGAAGGATTGGGCAATTGAAAAGGGAGCTACCCACTATACTCACTGGTTTCAGCCTCTCACAGGTATTACTGCAGAGAAGCACGATAGCTTTATTTCATCTAAAAAAGATGGCAGAGTTATTATGGAATTCTCAGGTAAGGAGCTTATACAGGGAGAGCCTGACGCATCTTCTTTCCCTTCGGGCGGACTTCGTGCAACATTTGAGGCACGTGGCTACACAGCATGGGACCCAACATCTTTCGCATTTATTAAAAACGGAGTTCTTTGCATTCCTACTGCTTTCTGTTCATATGGCGGTGAGGCTCTTGATAAAAAGACCCCGCTTCTCCGTTCAATGGAAGCTATAAATAAACAGACCCTAAGAATATTAAAGCTCTTCGGTCATGAAGATGTTGTTGCGGTTAAAACAACCGTTGGTCCTGAACAGGAATACTTCCTTGTTGATAAAGATGTTTTCAATAAAAGAAAAGACCTTATTTATACAGGAAGAACTCTTTTTGGTGCAATGCCACCAAAAGGTCAGGAGCTTGATGACCACTACTTTGGTGCTATTAAGCCTCGCGTTCATGCATTTATGAAATCTGTTGATGAGGAGCTCTGGCGTCTTGGTGTGCTTGCGAAAACAGAGCACAACGAAGCTGCTCCTGCACAGCATGAGCTTGCTCCTATATTTACAACAACAAATATCGCTACTGACCATAACCAGATTACAATGGAGGTTATGCAGAAATGCGCTAAAGAGCATGGTATGGTATGCCTTCTTCACGAAAAGCCTTTTGCAGGCGTTAATGGTAGCGGTAAGCATAATAACTGGTCCATTGCTACAAGCACCGGCACAAACCTTTTAGAGCCAGGTGAAACACCTGCTGAAAATGCACAGTTCCTTTTATTCCTTTGTGCAGTTATAAA
This sequence comes from Clostridiaceae bacterium, assembly GCA_904501675.1. Lineage (GTDB taxonomy): Bacteria > Bacillota > Clostridia > Oscillospirales > Acutalibacteraceae > DTU089. The sequence continues at coordinate 4,078 of CAJGCL010000054.1, read as the reverse complement.
AGCTGTTGACGATTATCAGGATCTTTTAAGAATCTCTATTGCTTCTGCGGGTAACGACCACCGTCTTGGTGCTCAGGAGGCACCACCTGCAATTGTTTCAATGTTCCTTGGTGAAGAGCTTACTTCAATACTTGAAGCAATTGAGAAGGACGAGGATATTGATAGTAAAGAAAAAGAGCTTCTTAAAGTAGGCGTTCATGTTCTTCCTCGTTTCCCAAAAGATACTACAGACAGAAACAGAACATCTCCTTTTGCATTTACAGGTAACAAATTTGAGTTCCGTATGCTTGGTTCTTCTGCTTCTGTTGCAGGTCCTAACACAACTCTTAATACTGCAGTTGCTGAGGTGCTTTCTCAGTTTGCGGACGAGCTTGAATGTGCAGAAAATTTTGAAAACGCGCTTCACGAGCTTATAAAGAGGGTTATTAAAAACCACAAAAGAATAATCTTCAATGGTAATGGTTACGATGATGCTTGGGTTAAGGAAGCAGAAGGCAGGGGTCTTCTTAACCTTGTTTCAACACCTGATTGCCTTCCATATATGCTTCACGAGAAGAATGTGGCACTTTATGAGAAGCATAAGGTATATAGTGAAACAGAAATTAAGGCCCACTACGAAATAAAAAACGAAAAGTATTGCAAGTATCTTAATATTGAAGTGCTTACAATGATTGATATGGCAAAGAAGGATATTCTTCCTTGCGTGAGTAGAAATATTCATGAGCTAGCAGATACTCTTATCGCTAAAAGAGGCGTAAGCGACGCTATTGATGTAACCTATGAAGCAGAGCTTGTTGAAAAGCTTTCTAACCTTTCTACAAAAACTCTTATAGATGTAAAAGAGCTTGAATCACTTTCAAAAGAGGTTAAAGAAATTGCTGAAAGTGATGCTGCAGCATGCTTCTATAAATGCAATATAATTCCTGTTATGAATTCACTCAGATCAGCTGTTGACGAAATGGAAATGCTTTGCTCTTCAGAACACTGGTGCTACCCATCATACGGTGATTTGCTTTTTAGTGTGAGATAAGCTTTTGCAAAATACTTTTGTTATATTTATTGGGGTGTGATGTGCTTTGGCAGATAAGGTGCTTGTCAAACAAAAACGAAATAGTGCAGTTCAAGGTTTGAGAGGTATTGCAATTGTAGCAATATTTTTATCACATACAGGTATAAACAATGTAATTCCTTTAGGGTATTGGGGTGTGTCAATATTTTTTATTATTTCCGGATTTTTAATGACTCACAACTACCTTAATAATGATAAATCGATTGAATCGACTTTCAGCTTCGCATGGGGTAAAATTAAAAAACTTTACCCTCTGCATATAATTACAATGTTGTTGTCTGTCAGATATGCTTTATATATGAACGGAGACATGGCAAAAACAGGGTTTGATATAGGCATACACACACTTTTACTTCAACCATGGATTCCTAATAAACAGTTTTACGCAACTTTGAATACTCCGTCTTGGTATTTAAGTGCATGCTTTTTTTTGTATTTGTGTTTTCCTATAGTTTACAAACTGATTAAAAACCATATGACGGTAAAACGTGGGTATATTGGTTTGGCAATGCTTTTCCTTATTCAAATATTATTGGGTGTTTGTGCTTTTTTGTGGTCTAGCGATAATAGTGAATGGTTCTCTACAAAGTGGATTGTGTATTTCTTTCCACCTGTAAGGCTTATTGATTTCGTTCAAGGTTGTTTGGTCGGATATCTTTACTTGCAAAAAAAAGAACAACTTTGTTTAAAAATAAAGAAAAAAGTGGCATATGTTTTAGAGCTTATTGTATGTTTACTTATAGGGTTGACATTATTCATAATTACTATGGATTATGAATTTTTGCAACTTTCGGCGTTTAAATACACCGTTATTTTTGTTCCTACAACGATAACATTAATTTTGTTGGTTTTTTCAGGCAATGGATTTCTTTCGAAAATATTGTCGATAAAACCTTTAACTAAATTGGGAGATATTAGCCCATATGTATTTCTTGTTCATGATGTTGTATTGATGTATGCATGCCTATTCTTTTCTTTATTATTAAAGGTTGATAAACCTTTGATTGTGGCAATTATAGCGTTTGTCGGTACAGTTATTGCATCGTTGATATGGTCAACGATAAACAAATATGTTACCATAAAATTATCAAAGTTAAAAAAATGAAAACTGCCCAAACGGGCAGTTTTCATTTTTTTACTGTATATATTCCTCATATTTTTCCAATATAAATATTTCAGCTGTTATATCAAGGAGTAGACCGTCTGCAGTGTATTCTTCGCTATGAACAACACCTGTTTTGCGGAGCTCTGCGGCAACGCCACCCATTGAGAAGGGAAGAAGAATTTTTACTCTTTTTCTTGTTGGCGGGAGAGCTTCGTTTACCTTTTTCAAAAGCTCCTCAAGTCCTTCGCCTGTTTTTGCAGAAACGCGCACACAATTAGAAACCAACGGAATCTGAACATCATTAACAAGGTCGCATTTGTTAAGGACAGTTATAATTGGCTTGTCGGAGCAACCAAGCTCTTCTAAAAGCTCCATTGTTACGCGGTAATGCTCTGCGCATTCATCACTTGAAGCATCGCAGATGTTGAGGATAACATTAGCGTCAACAGCCTCATCAAGAGTAGATTTGAACGCTTCAACAAGCTTATGTGGAAGCCTTCTTATAAAACCAACAGTATCGATAAGCTGAACTGTACTTCCGTCGGGAAGCGTTAATGCTCTGGCTGTTGGGTCAAGGGTTGCAAAAAGCTTGTTCTCAGCAAGCACACCTGCATCGGTAAGGGTGTTCATAATAGTAGACTTACCTGCGTTAGTGTAGCCAACAAGTGCAACTGTTACAACACCATCTTTTTTACGCCTTTCACGGTGCCTCGTGCGTCTTTCGTCAAGAGCTTTTAAGTCTTCAGTTAAAGCGGCAATCTGACGGCGGATATGACGTTTATCTGTTTCAAGCTTTGTTTCACCGGGACCTCTTGTACCGATACCGCCACCAAGACGGGACATGGATGCACCTTTACCGCCAAGGCGAGGAAGAGCATATTTGAGCTGAGCAAGCTCAACCTGTAATTTACCTTCACCTGATAATGCTCTCTGAGCGAAAATATCAAGAATAAGAGTTGTTCTGTCTATAACTCTTGTATCTGTAAAATTTTCAATATTCCTTTGCTGAGCAGGGGAAAGCTCACCATCTATAATAACAAGGTCAGGCTTTTCTGCCTCGCAATATTCAGAAAGCTCCTCTAACTTACCTTTACCAAGATAAGTACCCGGCTCCGGAGCTTCTCTTTTCTGTGTCATTTCGCAGATGACCTCTGCGCCTGCAGTACGAGCCAGTTCTGTAAGCTCTGCAAGAGAGGTATCAACATCAAATTCTCCTGTATCTACAGAAACAAGCACAGCTCTTTCCTGTTCAATTTTATTTTCAAAATATTCCATAATGTACTCACTTTAAAATGAATTTTTAACAATTATACCATTATTAAATAGGGGTTTCAAGAGATATTAACATCAATAAATACGGGAAAATGGTCGCTGAGGACATTTAATTCAGGTTGGGATAATAAGGTGTAAGATTTTACAACTGAATTATCAGTGCAAAAAATGTAATCACTAATGGGTGAATATAAGGTTTTTCCTGCGCCGTATGTTTTGCTTTCAGCTTTTTCTCTTGTGTCATTGTAAAAAAGTGAAATGTAATCATACACAGCGCAGTCATCGGTTTTTTCGTTACTTTCCTGAGAGTTGAAATCACCTGTAATGTAAACAGGACAATTATATTCCTGCTCTTTTTGCCTGCAGAAATTAATAAGTTCAGCTGCCTGAAGCATAGGGTAGGCGGTTGCTTGTTTGTAAAGATTCAGGTGGGTATTTACAATGAGAAATTTCTTTTCTGTTTCGTTTTCCTTGAACAGTCCCCAGGTATAGCTTCTTAAACGTGAATTAGTAGAATATTTATATGCAACAGAGCCATAGTCAATCGGTGTAAGGAATGTGGAGTTATACATCAGAACAGTCATTGACCGAGATAAAAAATAACTTACAGGTGATACGAATTCAAGTTGAGT
>CAJGCL010000053.1 GCA_904501675.1 Clostridiaceae bacterium | reverse complement strand
AATCGGGTCAGCGAGCCTGCGAGCGTGAAGGGTGTAGCCCTTCAAGTCCCTTCTTCTGCACCAAAATAAAGAATTCACTTTTGTGAGTTCTTTATTTTTATGTAAAAATAAACTAATCGGGACTTGAACCCCCTCGGCGAAGCCGAACATAATCGGGTCAGCGAGCCTGCGAGCGTGAAGGGTGTAGCCCTTCAAGTCCCTTCTTCTGCACCAAAATAAAGAATTCACTTTTGTGAGTTCTTTATTTTTATGTAAAAATAAACTAATCGGGACTTAAACCCCACTGTAGTATATTCCCAATAATAAAAGAGAGCCTAAGGGCTCTCTTTTATTTTGTCATCTGTCATAATATCAGATTTCTGCTTTCTTTGCTTCGCACAACTGAAAATATCTATTTTCAAGCTCCTCATAGTGAGTGTAGTTTTCAAACTGAGTTAAAATATTTTGAGCATCTGTATAGGGCTTTACTATTGCAGTATAAATTGAAACCATTTTAAGATACGCATTAAGCTCTCTCTTTATCTTCATACTCTCAATAAAGCTTGTCGCTTCTCTGCTCAAAATTTCCTCCTGTACGCTTTCATTAGGAGCCTTTATGCTGTCGGCACCATACTTTCTCAGAAGCCTTGCAGACCTTTTCTTGATTCTTGCATTCTTTATAGCGTCAGAACGAATTTCCTTTTCCTTGAGAGTTCTCTTCGGCATAGCCTTAGCCATTCTCAACAACTCGTCTGCATTGTCATACAGATAAATACATCCATTTTCTACATCCTGCCTTGCCTGTGAAATTCTCTTTTCACCTGCTTCGGTTGAGAACTTGTAAACATCCTGCATAATAATAGCTGATCTTTCAATAGCAAGATTTCTTCCTTTGGCTTTTTTTCTTTCTTCTTTACTCATACCCTTAGTAATAGGTGTTTTTTCTTTATTATACAGCTCTCTTGCCTCAACTATAATTTCCATTGCATCCTCAAGCTCGCCTTCCTCAAGCTCACCAAGAGAATAGTTTTCAAACATAGCACGAATTCTCAAAACGCCTACATATGCCTTGTGCTTGTTCTCTGTTAAATCATAGAAGCAGAAAGGTATAAGATTAAGAAGGGCACCTAAAGCAGAGCACAAAATCAAAATCTCGAAAAGATTGTTTCTGATATTATCATCATAAAGCACATTGTAGTCATCCAGCAATCCCATTTTTTCGTATATTGCAGGATAAACAAGACCTGTAAAAAAACCGATAACCGTACCTATAATACCTAAAGGGCCAAAAAGGCCATCAACTCTAACTCCTGTTTTCCATTGATGATAATCTCGCATATCGGCGCTTATCTGGTGCTGAACAATATTCCAGAAGGTGTTTATGAAAGTGTTTATATACCAAAGAATACAAAGTAGAATAAGATTCTTGTATGTAAAATAAAGAATAAGCAAAAAAACAATATTTACAGAGTTAGCAGTAATCAAAAGATTTCTTTTGCCCATAGCCTTTATGGCAAAGGGGCAAAGCAGCATAGACCACAAGCCTGCATTGCCTATAACTGTATTGGCAACACCTAACATTTCCTGGTATTCGCCACCGTGGCTATAAACAAACGACCAGCTTAATATAACACCATAGCCTGCTTCAAGAAAAACAATCCAGGCTGCCGACTGAATAATCCAGTAATATTTGTTTTTGGCAACCTCTCTTATTGCATCAAGCATTCTTACGGGTTCAGGCTTCTTCTTTGGTAAAATCAGCCTTTCTTTAACCTTACGGAAGAAAATTGTACCTATAATAAGACCAACAAAGGTAAATATGGGGTAAATAATTCGGTAAGTCCATATACTATTGAGTCCCCAGGTTAAACCAGCAACAAGTGGAATTACAAGACCAGTAACAGTTGGAGCAAATGAATATATAACCTGCGAGATACTCATTACATTTGCTCTTTCCTGAGCATTTGGTGTAATAATCTGTTGGAAATACGTATAGCTTTCACTGTAGAAGCACAAAAAAATATTTAAAAGCATATACATAAACCAAACAACTATTGCTTTGGTTAGATACTCCATATTTTCATATGGCAACCACACGAAAATAGTTGATATTAGAACAATCGGAAGCCCCGTCCTTCTTATAAATGGAAGAAACTTGCCACCCTCAAGCTTATGGTTATCATAGTACCAGCTACGGAATATACCAATAGGTATACCTACAAGATTTGCAACAATAAGCATAATGGATAAATCCATTGGCTTTAAACCTATGCTTGCGCCCACAAGAAAGTTGGATGCATCAAGTCCTATTGTTGAAGCAAGCAAAGTTATCCAATGCACACCAAAGCCTGCACCACTAAGGCTTGCAACCTCTTTATATGGTATGTAGTTACCCTTTGCTGGCTCATACCAATATTCTTTAACTAAAGAAAGTGTGTTTTTAGCTTTAGAAATAATACCGTTTTTGCCTTGAGTTTCCATTCCTTTACCCCCTTATAGGATTAGAATAACTTACAAATATTATAATCTCTTAGAAAAAGCCTGTCAACAAACCTGGAAACACCGTAATGTAAGAAACAAAAAACATAAAACATAATAAACAAATTGAAACCCTTTTATTTATTGAAAACACCAAAAATAAACGGAGGACTCTTATTTTGTTTGATTTTAATTCTTTTTGTGATAAAATATTAATTGTATTATTGTGGTTGATTCCACATATAAGGAGGATTATACATGAGTCGTCAGGAACTCTTCTGCGAGAAAAACGGTAAGCTTCACGTAGGTCATACAATACTTACAGGCTTCGCTTTCCTTGCATCTTCTATTGCATGGGCTATTTATGACCCATACATTACAAAAATACTTAACAGATTACTTACAGAATCCACCTGGATAACAAACCTTAGCCAGAGTCTTAACGAAGCATTCCCTGTGCTTGCAGAGTTTGCAAAAACTCAAGGTCAGGATGTTAATGCCGCAGGTGGCGGAATTACTCTTGTTCCATTGTTTATCGGTATTATTATGACTTTTGATAACATCTTTGGTGTTATCTTCCAGCCAACATTTGGTAAGCTTTCGGACCGTTGTCATTCAAAATTAGGTAAACGCCGTCCTTTCATTGTTTTCGGCGCACCTGTTTCTGCAGCACTGTTTGCACTTATTCCATGGGTTGCATTAACAAACTCTCTTCCTGCAACAATGGTTTGCATTATTCTCTTCGTTTTCTCCATGTCTCTTTGGAGAGCTCCTGCAGTTGCACTTATGCCTGCTCTTACTCCACCTGCACTGAGAAGTGAAGGTAACGCTATCATTAACCTTATGGGTGGTGTTGGCTCAGTTATCGGTATGGTTGCCGGTACTGCAGTTGGTGCAGTGTATGTACTTGCTACAGGCGTTAAGGTTACTGCGGAAAATGAGCAGACAACAAGCTTCCCGTATGTTTTCCTTGTAGGCGCAATCGTTATGATTATCGGTATGCTTGTTGTTCGTGTTTTCGTTAAAGAACCTTCAAGCAAAATTGATGCAGGCGTTGCAAGAATGGAAGCTGCAAATGCAAAAGCAGCTGCTGAAGCTGAAAAAGCAGCTAAGAAAGCAGAAAAAGAAGCAAGAAAGAATCAGAAACTTTCAAAGAGCGAAAGAAAGAGCCTTATATTTATGCTCGGCGGTTTGTTCTTCCTTTTCTGCGGTACAAACGCTATTACAACTTTCTTTGCACTCTTTGCTTCTGAGGTTCTTGGTAAATCAACAAGTGAAGCAACTATCATGACAACTCTCTTCGCAGTTTGCTCTGCTGTTGCAGCTATTCCTGCAGGTAAAATGGGTAAGAAGCTTGGCAGAAAGAAAACTATCCTTATCGGTCTTGTAATCTTTATGGCAGTTTTCCTTATGTATGTTCTTACAGGCAGTATGGCACTTATTTGGGTTGCTCTTATCTTCGGTGGCTTTGCTAATATGCTTATTACTGTTAACACATTGCCTCTTGTTCTCGATATCGGTGGTATTGATAAGGTTGGTACTTTTACAGGCTACTACTATACAGCAACCTTCTCAGCACAGATTGCATCACCTATCGTCTACGGTATTGTTCGTATGCTTTCAGGCACATATCTTTCACTCTTCGTTTACAGCCCGATTATGTTTATCATCAGTATCCTTTGCATTCTCTTTGTTAAACACGGCGAAGCTGTTCCAGATGAGGTTGTTAAGAAAATAGAAGAAGAAAACGATTAATAATCAATAAACCTAAGGCGGTCAGTTGACCGCCTTTTTTCTTGTTGTTTTTCACAGGATAATATATTATAATAAATAATAATCATTTTATACTTTCGGGTGATAGAATGCTTGAATATTTTCTGATATATATCCTTATACTTTCTGCTGTTACAGCAGCGGTAACCTTTTTTGATAAAAAAGCGTCAGTAAAATTTCCGCGTCACAGAGTCAGCGAGGCAATGCTTTTCTTGCTTGCTCTTATAGGCGGAGCAGTTGCAGAGCTTGCAGTTATGAAGAAAATACGCCATAAAACAAAACACAAGCGTTTTATGGTAGGTCTTCCGCTTATTATTTTTCTTCATTTTGTATTATTGATTTTGTTTGTTACTCATTATTTTTAAATTTTAGGAGGTGGAAATGTGGTAAATCTTGAATCAAGAATCCAATACCTTAAAGGCGTGGGTGAAGCCCGTGCTAAAGTATTTGCAAAACAGAATATTTACAGCATTTCCGACCTTTTAAGAAATTATCCGCGTGCATATGAGGACTGGAATTTTGTTACTCCTATACGCGACGCCCAAATTAACGAAAATGTGTGCCTTAAAGCTGTTGTTGCTCAGGCGCCATCAGTTGTAACCATAAAAGGCGGCAAAATTCTTGTTAAAACAGCAATTGCAGACGGTACAGACTATATGCAGATTGTATTTTTTAACAACAAATATGTTAAGGACCAATTAAAAGAAAATGAAGAATATCTTTTCTTTGGCAAGGTAACGGAAGATAAGTATGGTGGGAGAACAATGCTTTCTCCTCGCTTCGAAAAAGCAGTGGATAAGCAGCGAATCCGCCCTATTTACAAGGCAACAGCCTCTCTTCCATCTAAAACTACAGAGCGCCTTGTGGAAACGGCTCTGATGCAAATTGACGATAACATTCCTGAAATTCTTCCCGAATATCTTATTAAAAAATACAGGCTTATGCCTTTTAATGATGCTATCAGAGCAATTCATTTCCCGCAAAGTGAAAAAGAGCTTTCACTTGCAAAGCGCAGACTTATTTTTGAAGAGCTTTTGCTTTTGCAAATGGGTCTTTTGTGGCAAAAATCTTCTAGTTTAGGAAGAGTTGCGCCTAAAATGGCGGCGGATTTTTCAAAGGAATTTTTCAGCGCTCTTCCTTTTGAACCAACAGGTGCGCAGAAAAGGGCAGTTTCGGAAGCAATACAGGATATGGGAACCTCAAAGCCTATGAATCGTCTGTTACAGGGTGATGTTGGTTCAGGTAAAACTGCTGTTGCTGCCGCGCTTATGTATAATGCGGTGAAAAACGGCTATCAGGCAGCTCTTATGGCTCCGACCGAGGTGCTTGCAAATCAGCATTATAAAACTTTGCAAGCTTTTTTTGGCGAAGAAATAGACATAGTTCTTCTTACAGGCTCCCTCACCACCGCAAAGAAAAGAGATATACGAGAAAAAATAAAATACGGCAATGCCCATATTATAGTTGGTACTCACGCCATCATTCAGAACGATGTTGAGTTTTTCAGATTAGGGCTTGTTATTACAGATGAGCAACACCGTTTTGGTGTAAAACAAAGGGCAACCCTTACAGATAAGGGCGCAAATCCCCATACACTTGTTATGTCGGCAACACCTATTCCGCGTACACTTGCTATGATGATTTACGGCGACCTTGATATTTCAATTCTTGATGAGCTTCCCAAAGGCAGGCAACCAATAAAAACCTATTGCGTGCCTACAAGCTATCACGAAAGAATATACAGCTTCCTTAAAAAGAACATTGCTCAAGGAAGACAATGCTACATTGTTTGCCCTCTTGTAGAGGAATCGGAAAGCGACCTTGTTCCTGCTACCGAATACTATGAATATTTAAAGAGCACTCATTTTACCGATTGCACTTTAGGTCTTTTGCACGGACAAATGAAAGCCAAAGATAAAGACGCCGTTATGAAGCGTTTTTACAATGGTGAAATTGATTTGCTTATATCAACTGTTGTAATAGAGGTTGGCGTAGATGTGCCTAATGCTACTGTTATGGCAATTGAAAATGCAGAAAGATTTGGTCTTTCGCAACTTCATCAGCTCAGAGGAAGAATAGGTAGAGGAACAGAAGAAAGTACATGTATCCTCCTTTCTGATGCACAGAATGAAGAAGCAACAGACCGCTTTAAAATAATGTGCGACACAACAGACGGATTTGTAATTGCTAAAAAAGACCTTGAAATGAGAGGACCCGGTGATTTCTTCGGATCTCGTCAGCATGGTCTGCCGGATATGCGAGTTGCAAATTTTATGACAGATACTCGCATACTTTACGAAGCGCAAAATTCTGCCAGGGAAATTATAAATTGTACAGTAGAAATTTCCGAAGATGAGCGAAAAGCCCTTGAAAATGAAGTTGATAAGCTGTTTACAAGGGTAAGCTTTAATTAGATACCAGTCGCCAGATGCCAGATACCAGAGCCTCGCGTAATTTTAATTTTCAATAAATAAGCGCAGAGAAAATTGATGAAGCTTGTGATGTTAGACGCCGACGCTGTATGCAGATACTGCGAGGTGGATAACTCGCAAGATTCGCAATTTAATCAAGCGCACAAAGGAGATAAATATGCAGTTACTTAAAATTGATAAAGATAATTATATCGGTCAGGCAGACCCATACATTATTGAGCACCAAGGGAAATATTACATTTATACTACAGGTGATGACGGCCTTTACGGCTATTCCTGTGATACACTTTTAGGTGATTGGAAATTTGAAGGTCAGATTTTCACATTAGAGGGCAGAGACCATTTCTGGGCGCCATCTGTTATTTACCTTGACGGGAAATTTTATATGTATTTTTCCTTTGAATATTATGAGGACGTGCCCGACCAAGGCGGACATCACCAGGCAATGCACGTTGCAGTCAGTGAAAATCCTATGGGACCTTTCACTCTTGCAGGACAGATTGCTCACCCGTTCAGTATTGACTCACATATTGTAAAAACTGATGCAGGTCTTTTCCTTTTTTACTCCCCTAATACCTTTGAAGGCGAAAGAATTGGTACTCATATTGTAGTACAAAAAATGAAAGACCCTTATACCCTTGAAGGAGAGCCTACAGTTGTTCTTCTTGCATCTATTGATGAGGAAATCTTTTCAAGAAACAGATATAAAGAAGGTCAACATTGGCACACTCTCGAAGGCGCTTTCTGGTTCCAGGAGGGTGAATGGCAGTACCTTATGTATAGCGGCGGCAGATATGAGGATGAAACATATTTCGTAGGCTATGCGGCAGCTAAAACTACAGAACAGGATTTACGTAAGGTTAAATTCCAGAAAATGCCTGATGAAAACACATATTCTCCACTTCTGAGAAGCAACGATTGGGAGGAAGGCACAGGCCATAACAGCGTTATTAAGGTAGATGGGCAGTATTACTGCGTTTATCACGCACGAAATACTGAGGCCGACGGTCTTAACGGAGACAGACGTAATGCTAGAATTGCCAAAATGCACGTAGCTGACGGCAAGATTACAATTGAAAGGTATCCGGACCATATATAAAATGCAAAATGCAGAGTGCAAAGCACATAGTGGAATTAGCAAAAAGCAATTAGCTGTTAGCTGCCTGCTGTCCGCTGTCCGCTTTTGGGCTTTGCATTTTTGTTTGTCGTTTTGCACATCTTAATTTCTATCTTGTTGTGCAACTATCCAAAGTTTATTTATTTTTCTTTTTTGGAATTATAATCCTTGAAGAATTTTCCTTTTTGTGATATTATGATATACGTATTATTATAGGGTAATTTCGTTATGAAATCCCCACAAAAAGGAGAGAGACTATGTCTATCAAACAAATGGCTGTTGATGGTATTTCAAAGGTAAAAACCTATTGGAAAACCCCAATGGCAGGTCGCTATATGACCTTTAAAGAAATAGCCGCATATTCAGGTGGCGGTATCGGTGCTTATATGATTATCACTATGGGCTCCGCGTGCTTACTTTCATCAAACAATGTTTTGCTTTCCAGTGCTTTAGGTATTGGCCCTACTGATATGTACATAATGTACCTTATAGCAGTTGTTGCAAACATCTTCCTTACAGGTGTGCGAGCAAACATTATTGACAACACGCGAAACAAAGCAGGTAAATACAGACCATATATTGTTACAATGGCTATTCCATCTGCTATAGCTTGTATTTTAACCGTCTGGTTCCCTTACAACAAGCTCCCCGAATGGCTTGGCGACGGTACTCTTTTTGGTGAAGATATTGCCTATATTGCAAAATGTGCCATTGTTATGGTGCTTAACTTGTTTATTCACTTCTTCTACTATTTCTTCTATGATGCATACGAAAACCTTATTCACGTGCTCTCTCCAAACTCACAGGAGCGTACAGACGTTGCATCTATAAAGAGTGTTGTTTACTCATTTGCTCCTACTGTTGTTAACCTTTTAACACCAATTATTGCTCAGCACTTATTCCATACAAACACCACAGATATTCGTGTTTATCGCTTCTTATACCCTATTCTTACTGTTGGTGGACTTCTTCTTTGTATGGTTGTTTATAAGCATACAGAAGAAAAGATTGTTCAGGCAAAAACCCATGTTGTTCAAATCAGGTTCCTTGATGCGCTTAAAGCTGTTGCAAAGAACAAGTATTTCTGGATTATCTCTCTTGCAGGTTGGCTCGGTTTCCTTGAATCATCCTTCCTCAATATTCTCTCATGGCTCTACAACTATGCAGGTGCTTGCTCAGGTACAACCTATGGTATTATTGTTACTGTTTATGGTAACGCTTCCCTTTGGGGTATGATTCTTGCTCCGTTCTGTATCAGAAAATGGGGTAAAAAAGCAGTTCTTATCGCAACAAATGCTCTTAATATAGTATTTATTCTTATGCTTCTTCCTCTTGTTAAAGATGTTGCATCTGTTGCTATCTGGCTTGTTATGGGCTGTATGTACTTCAATGCTCTTATGGGCTCCTTCGCTCATATTCTCAATCCTGCTGTTCAGGCAGATATCCGCGACTATCAGCAGTACAAGACAGGCGAAAGAATTGATGGTATGTTCGCTGCTGTTGCTACAATCGGTACTGTATTGAACCTTGTTTTCTCTTCAGTTCTCCCTATTGTTTATCAACAGAATGGTATTACTGATGCAAACGCAAAGCTTGTTACATCAAGACCGGAAATTCTTAACAGAATGCTGGGTGATGGCAAAACTGTAGGACAGATTCTTGCAGATCAATTAGCAAACGGTCAGGATAACTATTCAAACCCCTACTCTGCTCTTTATGATCCCACCGTTCTTACAGACCTTCTTCGTCTCCTCATTGTTCTCTCTGCTTTCGGTGCATTAATGAACGTTATCCCTTATTTCTGGTACGATTTCAACGAAAAGAAACAGAAATCTGTTGTTCGCGTTCTTAAAATCCGTGCTATGTTTGAAGACTATGGCAACGGCGTTCTTAACGACGGCAATCTTGTTGAAGCAGTTGATATTATCCGTAAAGCCCGTGAAATGTTCAACGCAACACCTTTGGCAATAAGCAAAAAGGATTATAAGTCTATTAAAGACAAAGCAGAGCGCAAGGCTGCTAAAAAGGCTTATAAAGAAAAACTCGAATACAACGAAGAAATTGATATTGCTAAGTTTGTTTGTGATGAGCTTAATAAATTTGATTCTGCAGAATTCAAATACAGAGTCGAAAAGAGCAAAGAAATTGTTGAGGCTGGCCTTAATGGTCTTTATAATACAAATATCTCTGAAGCAGTAGCAGAGCTTGCCGATGCAAAAGCAATGGCTAAGGATACCGCAGAAAAGAAGGCAGTCCGCAAAGCCGCTATAGAAATGGCTAAGGTTAAAGTTTCAGCTTGCAAAACTATTGCAAAGAGCTTTAAAGACGCAGAATTTGTACAGCCAAAGTATTCAGACCTTGAAAAGTGCTTTGAAAGAGAAGATAAGCTTGGCGCAAAGATTAAAGAGCTTAACATCGCTATCAGGGACGCTAAAAAGGCTTTCTCAAAGAATGCAAACGAAAAGAATGCATATGCTGTAGATAATCTTAAAAAGAAGGTTAAAGCTCTTCAGGCAGAGCTTAATGAGGCTCGAAAAGCATCAAAGACAGAAAGTGATCGTCAAGCAGACTTTGCTCGCGCTGCAAAGCCTTACCTTGATGCCCAAAAGCTCCTCAATCAGAAAGAAAATTACAGCCACTTTGACAACATAAGCGCTCAGTACGATATTTCTAAAGAGAAACACGAAAAAGCACTTGCTAAAGCAGCTGCAGATGCTGAAAAGAAAAAACGCGAAGAAGATGCATTGAATGCAAAAATTAAAGCGGAAAAAGAAGCAAAGAAAAAAGCAAAGAAAGCTGCAAAGGTAACTAAATAATTAAACTAACCCCAAATCGATATTCGGTTTGGGGTTTTGTTTCACGTGAAACAAAAGATAGAAGCCAGATGACAGCTACCAGTCGCCAGATGCCAGAGCTTTGCGCACAAAAAATTATAAATTATAGTGAGTGATTGATAAATGCGACGTCATTATAAAGCTTCGCGTATAATTGTTTTATCCTTTACAAATTTATCGTAGCATTTTAAAGAATGAATAAAAGAGAATAAATTATAAATAAAACTCTTTTAAACGACATTGTTTCACAGAACCTTATATTTGATATACACTAATTGCTATTTACCAATCATCTGTTACACGAAGTATCTGGCGACTGGTAGCTGGCACCTGTCATCTGGCATCTATACTGTTTCACGTGGAACAGTTAACTACACTTGTTGCATATGCGACATTTATTAATACTTTTGTAAATATCTATATTTAAAACATTGTTTACATTTAGTCTATTTACAATTATTGTTTTACTATGCTATAATAAGGATGCGCTGAGAAACGGAGCCGCACCAGAGTATCAGTGCTTAGTTCCAAACGGAACTAACCTCCTCAAGTAAACCTTGGAGCATAGTGTTAACTTTGTTCCGGAAGCACATCGGTTGTCCCCTCAACCGGTGTGTTTTCCTTTTATTTTTTAAATTTGAATAAATCTTCTTTCTTTGTCAATAATTAAATTGACTATGAAAGGAGCTTTTTTATGGACGATAAAAATAATCAGAACCCTTTAGAAATTCCCGATAACAACCCTCAGAGAGAATCAAAGCCTATAAGCGCAAGATATAAAGCTCAATCCGATAAGCAAAAGAAAAGCAGAGTAATTAAAATAGCGTATGCCTTCGCTTTCCTTTTAGCCTTAGGTGGCGCTCTTGCAACAAAAATTATAACAGAGAAAAACCTTGGTAACCTTAATGTTCCTATTGAGCAGGATTATATTACTGTTGCACCAACAACAGAGAATAAGACTACCGAGCCTGATTTTCAGGTACGTCAGAATAAAACAGATGTACCCGATACCCGTAGCGAAACCCAAACGGAAAAAGCTGAAACCACTACAGAAAAAAAGACAGAGCCAACAACAGAAAAGAAGCTTTATTCCACTCCATACAAGGATTATTACACTCTTCCATTGGGAACAGATATTCTTAAAGAGTATCTTCCTTCTACACCTTCCTACAACCCATCAACAGACGATTGGCGCACTCACCCTGCTGTAGATTTCAAGGGAGCAGAGGGTTCTCAGATAAAGGCTATTTCTTACGGAACTGTTAAAGATATTTACGATGACGCCCTTCTTGGAACGGTTGTTGTAATTGACCACGGCAACAAAGTAGAAGCAAAGTATTGCGGACTTAATAAGGATACTGTTGAGGTGGAAAAAAGCGCAACTGTTAACGAGGGACAGTGCATTGGCTATTTAGGTACTGTACCTTTTGAAAAATCAGAGCTTTCCCACCTTCATTTTGAAATTTATTACAAAGATAAAAATGTTGACCCGTTAGAGTTGATGGGAAAATAATAAAAAATGCAGAAGAATTGATTTTTACAATTCTTCTGCATTTTTCAACAAATAATATTATTATCCTTTATATAAGTATACGAAAATTTGTCTTTTTATTGACTTTAGCACTTTAATGTACTAAAATGTCTACCATAGGAAAATTTTTGAAAAAAGGATGATAATAATGAAAACCAAAAACATTATATCAAAGGTCCTTATTGTGGCTTTCGTTGTTGTGTTCGGTGTGCTTTGCTCTCTTACCGGCTCAATCACAAGCCCTATTGGTACTCTTTGGTCATTGTTCCCACCGGTTGTGGCAATCGGCCTTGCTCTTATCACAAAAGAGGTTTATTCTTCTCTTTTCGTTGGTATTGTTGTAGGTGGTCTTTTGTCAACAAACTTCAACGTTATTCACACAATCGACTCTGTTGTTACAGAAGGTATAACATCTGCAGTTTCAGGTAGCGCAGGTATTTTTGCATTCCTTGTGCTTCTCGGCATTGTTGTTGCTCTTCTTAACAAAGCAGGTGGCTCAAAGGCATTTGGCGATTGGGCATCAAAGCACGTTAAAACAAAGGTTGGCGCTTGCATTGCAACATTCCTTTTCGGTGTGCTTATTTTCATCGACGACTATTTCAACTGCCTTACAGTTGGTGCTGTTATGCGCCCTGTTACAGATAAGAATAAGATTTCCCGTGCAAAGCTTTCATACCTTATTGATGCTACTGCAGCACCTGTTTGTATGATTGCTCCTATTTCATCATGGGCGGCAGCAGTTTCATCTTACGCTCCTGAAGGAAAAGGTATTGAATTGTTTATTAAAGCGATTCCGTTTAATTTCTATTCGTTGCTGACATTCGTATT
>CAJGCL010000052.1 GCA_904501675.1 Clostridiaceae bacterium | reverse complement strand
GATGCAGAAGAAATGAAAAACCTTACAGATTCTGCGCTTGATTTCTGGTTAACATCAGGAAGATACTGTGAGGAATTCGAAAAGAAGTTAGGTGAATATTTAGGAACTAAATATGTTTCCTTGGTCAACTCAGGCTCATCTGCTAATCTTCTTGCTTTCTGGGCTCTTACCTCACCGCTTCTTAAAGATAGAGCTGTAAAACGCGGAGATGAAATTATAACTGTTGCTGCAGGCTTTCCTACAACCATCACTCCTATAATTCAATATGGCGCTGTGCCTGTTTTTGTTGATATAACAATCCCGCAATATAACATTGATGTAACAAAGCTTGAAGATGCATTAAGCGAAAAAACGAAGGCAGTAATGATTGCTCATACATTAGGAAACCCATTTAACCTTAAAGCTGTAAGAGATTTTTGCGATAAAAACAATCTATGGCTTATCGAGGATAACTGCGATGCTTTAGGAAGCACATACACAATCGATGGCCAAACAATGTTTACAGGCACTGTTGGCGATATCGGCACATCAAGTTTTTACCCACCTCACCATATGACGATGGGTGAAGGCGGCGCAGTATACACCAAAAATCCACTTTTACATAAAATTGTGCGTTCCATGCGAGACTGGGGAAGAGACTGCTCTTGCCCTTCAGGAATGGATAATCTTTGCGGTCATCGTTTCGACAGGCAATATGGCGAATTACCGTTAGGTTACGACCACAAATATGTATATAGTCATTTTGGTTTTAATCTTAAGGCTACTGAAATGCAGGCATCTATTGGTTGCGCTCAGTTAGATAAATTTCCATCCTTTGTTGAAAAAAGAAAAGATAACTTCAACACATTGAAAAGCTTACTCAAATGTGTTGAAGATAAACTCATTCTTCCTGAGGCTTGTGAAAACAGCGACCCTTCATGGTTTGGTTTTATGATTACCTGTAAGGATGGTATTTCAAAAAACAAGGTTGTTCAATATTGTGAAGAAAAAGGCGTACAAACACGCATGCTTTTTTCCGGCAACATTATACGCCAGCCTGTTTTTGATGAAATGAGAAAATCAGGAGAGGGTTACAGAGTTGTAGGTAACCTTACTGTTACAGATCAGGTAATGAACAATTCTTTCTGGATTGGTGTTTATCCCGGAATGACAGACGATATGTTAAGATATATGGCCAAAACCATAATTGAAGCGGTTGAATAATATGAAAAACATCAAAAGAGCTGTTGTTACGGGGGCAACCGGCGTTGTAGGCTATGCTCTTATAAACGAGTTAATTTCCCGAAACATTGAAACTCTTGTTATGACACGAAAAAATGGCAGAATCGGTAAAATCCCCATACACCCTCTTGTAAGCATTAAATTTTGTTCTCTTGAGGAATTATCTGCTTTTAATGTTGCAGAAGAAAAATATGATGCCTTTTTTCATTTAGGTTGGTCAGGGACATATGGTGAAGAAAGAAACGACCTGAAAAAGCAACAATTAAACATCAGATATGCTCTCGATGCCGTTGAACTTGCAAACAGATTAGGTTGTAAAGTTTTTGTAGGTACAGGAAGTCAAGCAGAAAACGGAAGACTTCCGTATGGTGAAAAAGTTTCTTCTTCATCACCCGAAAACCCTGAATCAGCCTATGGAAAAGCAAAACTGCAGGCAGGTATAGAAAGCCGTAAGCTATGTAAAAGCCTTGGTATAAAACACTGTTGGTGCAGAATTCTTTCTGTGTACGGACCTAACGACGCATCATACACGATGGTTATGAGCACACTTTTAAAAATGCTCAAGGGTGAAGATTGCTGTTTCACTCCCGCAGAACAACAGTGGGATTATATTTTCAGCGAAGATGTGGCAAAAGCCCTTTTAGCCATTGCCGAAAGCGGTATTGACGGGAAGATTTACCCAATCGGAAGTGGAAAAACCATGCTATTAAAAGAGTATATTTCAAAAATGGCAGAAACCACCGGTACTAAGAGTAAATGCAAATTCGGAGCAATTGAATATTTCCCTAACCAACCAATGTATCTTTGTGCAGATATTAGCGATTTAACAAAAGATACAGGCTTTTTACCCGAAACAAGTTTTACAGACGGAATTCAAAAAAACGTTCAACACATAAAAGAAAGTAACCTTGTGTGAAAGAGGTATTATTGTGAACAAAAAGAAAATAGGTATTGTTATCCCTTGCTATAACGAGCAAGAAAACATTGTAGGTATTTGCAAGGCAGTTGAAGAAGAAATAGTTAATTCTTTGCCTGAATATGATTATGAAATTCTTATAATAGACAACTGCTCTACAGATAACACGCGTGTACTCATACGTGAAATTTGCAAACAAAACAAAAAAGTAAAAGCAATTTTAAACGCTAAAAACTTTGGACAGTTTAATTCTCCATACCACGCAATACTCCAATCAGACGGAGATTGTGTCATACCTATTTGTGCAGACTTCCAGGACCCGGTTGAAATGATACCGAAATTTGTTGAAGAATGGGAAAACGGATACAAAATTGTTTGCGGAATAAAAAGTGCAAGCAAAGAAAATAAAATTATGAGATTTTTCAGGACTTGCTACT
Source organism: Clostridiaceae bacterium (assembly GCA_904501675.1). Taxonomy (GTDB): domain Bacteria; phylum Bacillota; class Clostridia; order Oscillospirales; family Acutalibacteraceae; genus DTU089. Next base: position 10,760 of record CAJGCL010000052.1, on the reverse strand, counting down.
ATAAAGTTATCAAAAAACTCTCATCTGTTGAGCAAATTGAGCATTTTACAGGCTTTGCTCTATATGATAAAAGTTTTGTTCAGGTTCTGCGAGATCTCAACGACCCTACCCCGTTTATACGCGGCATTGTTGCAGAGTTAGGATATAAAAGAAAAGATATTGAATATACTCAGCAAAAACGCGCTGCAGGAAAAACCCACAACAACTTCTTCACGCTTTATGATGCAGCCATGCTCAGCTTCACCTCATATACAAAGGCAGGGTTAAGAATTGCTACATTTGTCGGCTTCTCGGCTGCTATAATAAGCTTCCTTGTTGGCATATTATATTTAATGATGAAGCTTGTCTGGTGGGACAGATTCCCGGGCGGTGCCGCTCCAACAATTATAATCCTCAGCTTTTTATGCTCTCTCCAGCTCTTTTTCCTCGGTTTTTTGGGAGAGTACATAATGAACATGAACACCCGTCTTATGAACAGACCTCTTGTTGTTGAAGAGGAAAGACTCAATTTTGAAGACGAATCCCCTGATACCAAAGAATAAAGGTAATTTATATGAAAATAAGACTTGCAGATTATGTAGCTGAATTTCTTGTAAATAAAGGTGTTACCGATTGCTTCAGCGTAGTCGGTGGCGGAGCTATGCATTTAAACGATGCACTTGGTCATAAAGACGGATTAACAGTAACTTACAACCATCATGAACAAGCATGCGCCATCGCTGCAGAAAGCTATGCTAGGCTCAATAATAAAATTGCTGCCGTATGCGTTACAACAGGTCCCGGCGGAACAAATGCTATAACCGGTGTTGTTGGCGGTTGGCTTGATTCAATACCTATGTTCGTAATCAGCGGCCAGGTTCGTTATGATACAACTGCAAGATATGCAATGCAGTACACCGATGGTCTCCCTCTCCGTGCTGTTGGCGACCAGGAATATGATATTGTCAAATCAGTTGAACCAATGACAAAATACGCTGTTATGGTGGAAGACCCTGATAAAATACGTTATATTCTTGAAAAGGCCTGGCACCTTGCAACAACAGGCAGACCCGGCCCTGTGTGGATTGATATCCCCGTAAATTTTCAGGGAGCAATTATCGAAACCGATAATCTTCAAGGCTACAATTCTGAAGAAGACGACATAAATCTTCCTCCCCAGGTTGATAATGAAATTATTTCTACAGTTATTAAAGAAATAAAAGAAGCAAAACGTCCTGTTTTATACGCGGGTAATGGTATACGTCTTTCCGGTGGTTATGAAGACTTCAGGGGAATTTTAGATAAACTGAATATTCCTGTTGTTACATATTGGAACGCCGTTGACCTTATTGAAGATGAACATCCCCTTTATTGCGGAAGAGCGGGAAATATGGGCGACAGACCAGGCAACTGGGCTATTCAGAACGCAGATTTGATTCTTGCTATCGGAACACGCATTTCCATAAGACAAGTAGGTTACAATTTTAAAACCTGGGCAAGAGAAGCTAAAGTTATTATGGTAGATATTGATCCTGCGGAAATGAAGAAACATACAATCCACGTTGATATACCTATATGGGCTGACGCGAAGGATTTCCTAAAAAAACTTGATTCTTATATTGAAGAACCAATAATAGCAAATGAAACCTGGCTTAAAGCTTGTGAAAACTGGAAAAAAGATTACCCTGTTGTTCTTCCTCGCCACTATGAGGAAAACGGAACAACGGCTAATGTATATGCTTTCATTGATTACTTAAGCTCTCAGCTTCCTGAAAATAGTTTAACAGCAGTTTCAAACGGTGCTTGTTGCGTTGTTGGAAATCAATGCTACAACATTCAAAAAGGAAGTAGATTTATAATTAACAGTGCTATTGCAAGTATGGGTTACGGTTTACCTGCAGCAATCGGTCTATGTGTAAGTGCGGACAAAAAACCAACCATTTGTCTTGAAGGCGATGGTAGTATCATGATGAACTTACAAGAGCTCCAGACAATACAAACAAACAAGCTTCCTATAAAAATATACCTTATAAACAACAATGGTTATCATTCTATCCGCTTAACACAAAACAATCTTTTCACTGAGCACACAAAAGTTGGCATAGGTCCTGAATCAAATGACCTTTCCTTCCCCGATTTTGAAAAAATTGCAAATGCTTTCGGATATAAATATTATTCAGCTCACAGTAATAAAGAAATGATGTCTGTTGTGGAAAGAACACTTGCTGAAGAAGGGCCTTTATTCTGCGAAATTTTCACAGATACCCTACAGGTTTGGGAACCAAAAAGCAGTGCTAAAAAGTTACCTGATGGTACAATAGTAAGCCCGCCACTAGAAGACCTGGCACCATTCTTGCCACGAGAAGAACTGGAAAAAAATATGTTTATTAATTTAATCAATTAATTTTACGAGGTAGCTTATGTACAACAATAATTCGCTTGACACAGTTTGCGGAAGTTTATGCTATGCTTTAGGTATATCACCCCCTGAAACCGCAGCAGAGGATAATCCTGAAATAAATAAATTCATTGATACTGCGCTAAAATGGAAAAAAGCAGACAGAATGTTTATATACAATCCTGATGCAGTAGCAATGTGGATTGCAGATAAATACCCTGACTACATCAAAGAGGTTGTTGAGCTTACTCAGGTGCAAATTCCTTTAAAAAGTGTTATGCCATCTGTAACACCTGTTTGCTTCGGCACATTTTACACAGGCGTTCAGCCTGAAGTACACGGCATAAGAAAATATGAAAAGCCTGTTATTAAAACAGACTCATTTTTTGATGCACTTATTCGCCAAGGTAAAAAGGTGGCAATTGTTGCTGAAACAAAATCAAGTATGTCTATGATTTACCTTGAAAGAGAAATGGACTACTACATACTTGATACAATTGCAGAGGTTAATGCGAAAGCACTGCAGCTCATTGCAGAAGATAAATATGATGTAATTTGCGTTTACAACGGAAACTACGATGCTCTTATGCATAAACATGGTCCTGAAGGCACAAGAGCATTGGCAGAGCTCAGGTGCAACACAGAAGCCTTTGCCACATTTGTGCACGCAATAAAGCATTACTGGAAAAATCACAACACCTTCTACGGCTACGCTATGGACCACGGTTGCCACGAAATTGACGGTGATTGTGGCTCCCACGGGCTTGATATGGAAGAGGACTTGAATATACGCCATTATTATGGAGTTAATTTAAGTGAAAAATAAATCAAATGCACACTCATTACAGAGTGTGCATTTGATTTTATAGTACCTTTTCTATTTGTGCCTTCAGTTCGTCTACGCCATTGCCTTTTTCGGAAGAAAACGGAATAATGACTAGCTCTTCGCCAAACTCCTTCAAATCCTCTTTTAAACCTGCAACACGCTCGTTATACTGAGTTTTATTGAGTTTATCGCACTTTGTTGCAGCGACGATAAACGGCATTCCTGCATCCTGAAGATAACGCATCATTATATAGTCATCCTCAGAAGGCTTGTGGCGCATATCAACAAGCTGAACAACAAGCTTTATGTTACGTGGAGATTGAAAATAACCTTCCATCATTTCGGCCCAACGGCGTTTCTCCCCTTTTGCTACCTTTGCGTAGCCGTAGCCGGGAAGGTCAACAATGCGAACATCCTCAACCTTAAAGAAATTGATTGTAATTGTTTTACCCGGCATTGAAGATACGCGGGCAAGATTCTTTCTATTAAAAAGCTTATTAAGCATTGAGGACTTACCAACATTACTTCTGCCTGCAAAAACTATTTCAGGTAATTCTGATTGTGGAATCTGTTTGAGTGTGCCGAAAGCGGCCTCAAACTCCACCTTGTTATAATTCATATTATACCTCACGGCAATAAACACCGCTTTGTTTTTCAACGTCGGTTTTGTTTATTGCTTTTCTTTTATTTGAGTTGGTTTTGGCATTATCAGTCGCTTCGAAATCACCTAAAGCAACACACAAAACCTCATCAAGACTTGAAACAGGAATAAACTCGATTGAATTTTTTACTGTATCATTGATTTTATCAAGGTCTGCTTTATTTTCTTCAGGAATAAGTACTGTTTTCATACCATTCTTGAATGCAGCGGTTGATTTTTCGCGAAGACCGCCTATAGCGAGTACTCTGCCTCTGAGGGTAATCTCACCTGTCATTGCAACAGTTTTATTAACAGGTCTGCCTGTTAAGGCTGAAACAAGAGCGGTTGTAATTGTTACACCTGCAGACGGACCATCCTTTGGCACAGCACCTTCAGGAACATGAATATGAATATCCTTGTTTTTGTAAAAATCACCATCAATATTCAAATTTCTTGCTTTACTTCTGATATACGAAACTGCTGCTTTTGCAGATTCCTTCATAACATCGCCAAGAGAACCTGTAAGCTCCAGCTTACCTGTACCCTCAAGCACTGCAACCTCAATCTGCATCATTTCGCCGCCAACAGCAGTCCACGCAAGACCATTTGCGGCACCTATCATATCGTCAAGGTGAAGTTTTGAATTTTTATACTTTGGTGTGCCAAGAAGCTCATTAAGTGCAGCAATATCCACAGTAAACTTGCCTTCAAAGCCCTCTGCAAACTTAACAGCCACTTTACGTATAACCTTTGTAATGACTCTGTCAAGAGTACGGACACCAGCTTCTTTTGTATAGCTTGAAATAAGCTCACGAAGAGCAGCATCGGTAAAGCGAATCATTTTTGAATTCATTCCAAAGTTTTTAACCTGTTTTGGAACAAGGTGCTTTTTGGCAATAAGGAATTTGTCTTCTGCAGTATAGCTATAAAGCTCAATAACTTCCATTCTGTCAAAAAGCGGACCCGGAATCTGAGAAGCATCATTTGCAGTTGTAATGAAAAGAGCTTTACTCAAATCAAAAGGCACATCTACATAATGGTCGGTAAATGTATTGTTTTGTTCACCATCAAGCACCTCAAGAAGCGCAGATGATGGATCGCCCTTGTAATCACTGCCTAATTTATCTATCTCATCAAGCAAAATCAACGGATTAGCGGTTTCTGCCTGCTCAATTGCAGTAATAATTCTACCGGGCATTGAGCCGATATATGTTTTTCTGTGTCCCCTGATCTCTGCTTCATCATGAACACCACCAAGAGAAATACGCACATATTTTCTGCCAAGGGCTTTTGCAAGAGATTTCGCGATAGATGTTTTACCAACACCCGGTGGGCCAACAAGACAAAGAATCTGAGCATTAGCATCAGGAGCCAGTTTTTTGACTGCAATAAGCTCTAAAATACGCTCTTTTACTTCCTGAAGACCATAGTGGTCTGCTTCAAGAATTTTACGAGCCTTTTCAATATCAAGAGAATCCTCTGTTAAAACACCCCAAGGAAGATTTGTTACTCTTTCAAGATATGTTCTTGCAACATTTGCCTCAGGTGAGCCCTGACTTGTTTTTATAAGCCTTTCGCACTCATCGAAAAGTTTTTTCTTTGACTTTTCGTCTATTGGAAGAGCGGATATTTTATCTTTATACTTCTGCGCCTCAGCAACAGGAGAATCATCCTCCCCGAGCTCAACAGACGCTGCCTTTATCTGCTCACGAAGGTAATATTCGCGCTGATTTTTATCCATTCTTTCCTGAACTTTATCCTGAATATGAAGTTCGAGAGCAAGAATTTCTGTTTCACGCGAAAGCAGAGAACAAAGCATTTCTGCACGCTTGAGAACATCTAATTCATCAAGAAGCGCTTGCTTATCTTTAACAGGAAAATGAAAATGACCTGCAATATCATCAGTAGCAACAGCAATCTCCTCTTCTTCAAGAATTGAGAGGAAAATTTCAGGTGCAATACGAGGACTAACAGAAAGAAATTTATCAAAATTATTTTTTAAAGTTCTTAAAGTTGCTATGGTTGTAAAATCTTTATTATCAGGGTGAATTTCCGGCACACGCTGAACATATGCCTTAAGAGAAATTTTTTCTCTGATAGATTCAGAAATAACTGCTCTGTAAAGGCCCTCAACAACAATTTCAAAGCTGTTAGATTCAGTAGAGCCACTTACCTGCTGAACTCTTGCAACAACACCAACCTTGCTTAAATCGTTAAAAGAAGGGTCTTCTATTAATGCATCCTGCTGAGAAACAAGGAAAATTTTTCTTTCCTCTGTATCAAGAGCAGATTTTATTGCACGAATTGATTTTAATCTGCCAACCTCAAAGCTTATGGTCTGTTCAGGGAAAATCACAAGATTTCTTAAAGCTAAAACAGGCAAAGCCTCAGGCTGATAAATTTTATCTTGCATATATATACTCCGTAGTTATATGTAATTTTTGGGGAGTCTTATGACTCCCCAAGTAAGTTTATACCGCTTTATTTTCTTTAGGCTTTTTAATATATGTTGGCTTTGCTTTACCGTCAACAACATCTGCAGTAACCTTAACTGCTTCAACATTTGATTCTGATGGAACCTTATACATAATAGGAATAAGCACACTTTCCATAATAGAACGAAGGCCTCGTGCGCCTGTTTCACGCTCTATAGTAAGCTCTGCTACCCTTTTTATTGCTTCTTCAGTAAAATCAAGCTCTACTTTATCCATTTTAAGAAGGCTCTTATACTGTTTTAAAAGAGCATTTTTAGGTTCTGTAATAATATTAACAAGACCGTCAACATCTAAATTCTCAAGGCTTGTTATAACAGGTATTCTACCTACAAGCTCAGGAATAAGACCAAATTTCACTAAATCCTGAGGAATAACATGGGCATACATATCCATATTCTTAAGTTCTGTTTTTGAGTGAAGCTCACCGCCAAAACCGAGAACCGTCTTGCCCATTCTGTCTTCAACAAGCTTTTCGATACCTGCGAAAGCACCGCCGCAAATAAATAGAATTTTTGATGTATCTATCTGAATAAATTCCTGTTGAGGATGCTTTCTGCCACCCTGAGGAGGAACATTAGCAACGGTACCCTCAATGATTTTAAGAAGAGCCTGCTGAACACCTTCACCGCTGACATCACGGGTGATTGAAGTATTTTCAGATTTTCTGCCGATTTTATCTATCTCATCAATATAAATAATACCGCGTTCTGCTCTTTCAATATCAAAATCTGCCGCCTGAATAAGACGAAGAAGGATGTTTTCAACGTCTTCACCAACATAACCTGCTTCAGTTAAAGTAGTAGCATCTGCAATAGCAAACGGCACCTCTAAAATCTTCGCAAGAGTTGATGCGAGAAGTGTTTTACCAACACCAGTTGGACCTAACATAAGAACATTACTCTTGTTTATCTCAACATCATCGGGAGATTTTAAATATATTCTTTTATAGTGGTTGTAAACTGCAACGCTAAGAACTTCCTTTGCATGCTCCTGACCGATAACATATTCGTCAAGCTGAGCTTTTATTTCCTTAGGTTTTGGAAGCTTCTTTGCAGGCTTTGGCTTTATTGCATTTTGCTGAGTAGGAATACCCTCAACAATATCCATACAAAGCTCCACACAACTGTCGCAAATAAACACACCCGGCCCTGAAATCATTTTCTGAACCTGATCTTGTGGTTTGCCACAGAAGGAACAACGCACTTTTTTTTCGTTATCTTCTCGTGCCAAAAAAAGCACCTCCGAATGTAATTGGTTTTAATTGATTATCTTTTTTCGATAATTTTATCTGCAAGGCCGTATGCGACTGCTTCCTCTGCAGTAAGCCAATTATCGCGTTCTGTATCAACATAGATTTCTTCAATTGTCTTGCCTGTATTTTCAGCAAGAATTTTATTAAGACGCTCTTTTGTACGCTTAATATGGTCTGCAGCAATAAGAATTTCTGTTGCCTGACCTTTTGCACCACCGAGAGGCTGATGAATCATAACCTCTGCATTAGGAAGAATATATCGCTTACCCTTTGTACCTGCCGAGAAAAGGAATGCACCCATAGATGCTGCCATGCCCATACAGATAGTTGAAACATCACACTTGATATACTGCATTGTATCGTAAATCGCCATACCTGCTGTAACGCTTCCGCCGGGGCTGTTGATATAAAAGCTTATATCTTTTTCAGGGTCCTGACCCTCAAGATAAAGAAGCTGAGCAACAACAAGGCTTGCGGTTGCATCATTCACTTCATCAGAAAGAACAATGATTCTGTCATTAAGAAGTCTTGAAAAAATGTCGTACTGACGCTCACCACGGTTGGTTTGCTCAATAACATAAGGTACAAGTGCCATAATATGACCTCCTGAAATAATGATTTTATAAGATTATTGGTTGTTTTTCAGATTTTAAACAATCCTCTTAAAGACACTTATACCGCCTCAGGATAAACTGCGGCGGCATATAAGTAGTTTAATTATTCAGCATCTGCTGCTTTCTTTGCAGTTGATTTTTTAGCTGCAGGCTTCTTTGCAGGTTTTTCTTCTGCATCAGCCTTCTTTGCTGCAGTCTTTTTAGCAGCAGGCTTCTTTGCAGGTTTTTCTTCAGCTTCAGCCTCTTCCTTAGGAGCAGCCTTCTTCTTTGCACCTGCAACAGCTGTATCCTTTACGATATCCATAGCTTTTCTGCAAGCAAGGTCTGCCTTAACATCTTCTGCAGAAACAAGAGTCTTAATTTTTGCAAGAGGCATATTGTATGCATCTGCATATGTCTTAAGCTCTGTTTCGATATCTTCTTCAGAGATTTCAATCTTCTCAAGCTCTGTAATCTTTTCAAGTGCAAGACGAAGCTTAACCTGCTTCTCAGCGCCTTCTTTGTAGCTGTCGCGAAGAGCAGCAACATCCATACCGAGATACTGAAGATACATATCCATTGACATACCCTGTGAACGAAGTCTGTATTCAAACTCGTTAATCTGGTTGTCGATTTCTTTTTCAATCATAACTGCAGGAATTTCTGCCTTAACGTTATCAACAAGAGTATCCATAACCTTGTTTTCAAACTCGCGGTCTGCAGCTGCTTCCTTACGAGCCTTGATTTCTTCTTCAAGGTGCTTTTCATAATCTGCAACTGTATCAAAATCAGAAACGTCCTTAACAAATTCATCATCGTACTTAGGAAGTTCTTTCTTCATAATCTTGTGAAGCTTGATTTTGAAAACTACTGCCTTGCCAGCAAGGTCTTCTGCACCGTAATCTTCCGGGAAAGTAACATCAATATCAAACTCTTCTTCAGCCTTGTGGCCGATAACCTGCTCTTCAAAGCCAGGAATAAAGTTGCCTGAACCGAGTTCAAGGTCGTAATTTTCGCCCTTACCGCCTTCAAATGCAACGCCATCAAGGAAGCCTTCAAAGTCAATTGTAGCAATGTCGCCCTTCTTAGCAGCTTTACCTTCAACAGCAACGAGCTTTGAGTCTCTTTCAAGAGCTCTTTCAACTTCTTCTTTAACTTCAGACTTCTTAACAGAAACTTTTTCTTTTTCTGCCTTGATGCCCTTATATGCTTTGAGCTCAACCTCAGGCTTAACAGTTACTTTAAACTTAATTGTGAAACCGTTTTCGCTCATATCAGCAATTTCATCATCAAATGGTGCAGCAACAGGTGTAATACCTGCTTCCTTAACTGCTTCTTCAAAAAGAGCAGGATACTCAGCATCAATTGCATCATACCAGAAAGCTTCTTTGCCGTAGTATGTTTCAATAATGTGCTTAGGAGCTTTGCCCTTACGGAAACCAGGAACGTTGTACTTACCCCTTGTTTTTGTGTATGCTTTTGTAACAGCCGCTTTAAAAGCATCGCCCTCAAGAGCCACTTCAAGAGCATATACGTTTGTTTCAAATTTTTCGCAAGACTTTAACATCGTTATAACATCCTTTCATTTTGCGAACATATATTAACTGTTGGATTATATCACAATAATCCTTGAATTTCCACTATTTTTGAAATAATTTTTCCAATATATAGTAAATTTATCAATTATTTATGTTTTTTGGTATGTCTAATCCTGACTTTTTGTGATAAGTCGCGGTGTAAAGCGAAGAAAATCGGCAGAAATAAGGTTGAATTTAATGCCGTTATCTTCAATTTTTGAGCAACCGGGAGCTACAAAGCCGTGAAGATGACCGAAAAAGCATTGCTTAACGGGAAACGCAGATAAAACATCAAGAATTTCATCACACCGCTGATTTTCATTTAACGGCGGATAATGGAGAAACGCTATTATCTCTCCTGTAAGCTTTTGCGCTTCAGTAAGGGATGTTTTAAGTCTGCCTGCTTCTCGAAGAATAACCTTATGAACATCACCTGCAGAATCATCATAAAACCAACCGCGCGTACCTGCTATAACAAAATCTTCAACCTGATAAGCGTTGTTGTGAACAATTTTGATTTTATTAAAGCCGTTCTCGCAAAGAAACTTATTCATTTTGTTCATGGTATTCCACCAATAGTCGTGGTTACCCTTGAGAATATACTTTGTGCCGTTAAGCTCATCATTAAGAAAACGGAAATCTTTTTCGGCTTCGCCGAAGTTCATTGCCCAGGATATGTCTCCCGGAATAACAACGCTATCTTCCTCGCCTACAACAGCATTCCAATTATCTTTCAGACGGTCAATATAATCTACCCACCCTTTGAAAATATCCATTGGTTTATCAACGGATAAAGACAAGTGAGGGTCGCCTATTACAAAAAGAGACATTTTTAAATCCCCAACATGTCAAAAACAACCTGAGCCATATCGTCTTTAGAGGTTACCTTTGTAAAACGAACTTCTTTGCCCTTAAGAGCAGAAAGCTGAGACGGAGCAGTAAGGCCTGAAATTTCTTCAAGTGCTTTAACTGTACTGAACTCGTCATCATAAACCTTTGG
>CAJGCL010000051.1 GCA_904501675.1 Clostridiaceae bacterium | reverse complement strand
TATGGGGATGAAAGGATTTCGACGGGGATTTTGAACCGTTATAAGCGAGCAGAGGCGTGGTACCGCTTTAAAAACCACACTTTTAAAAATAACTGACAATAATAAAACAGTTTTAGCAGCTGCTTAAGTCAGCTGCCGTTCTTACCGAGACTACCGCGACTTGGATAAGAGCGTCATTTAGCGGTGCACGTGAATAAAGGAGAGCCTTGTACTTTATCACGGCTTAAAGGGCTACCAAGGATAAAAGCCTGTTTACCGGCGTTTTTCCGAGGGAATTTCAAAAGATAAACTACGCTCGTAGAAAGTTTCGGGAATAGATTTTCGGACGCGAGTTCAAATCTCGCCATCTCCACCAAAAAATCCCGCACATGAAAGTGTGTGGGATTTTTTTCTTATTCACTATTAACTATTCACTCTTCACTAATAACGCTTCTATGTGCGGAATTTCATGTAAGAAGGAAGAGTGAATATGAATATGTTCTATTGAAACTATGCTTCGGTTTTGCTATAATATAAACGCTAAATAACTCTCACCCAAAGGAGAAACTTATGTCTATTGATAAAGTAAAAGAATATTTCAAACAATACGGAATTGAAGATAAAATTTTGGAATTCCCGGTATCAAGCGCTACTGTTGAGCTTGCTGCCCAGGCGCTTAACACAGATGGTTGCAGAATTGCTAAAACCCTTTCATTTTCTGTTAATGGCTCCCCTATTCTTATTGTTACAGCCGGTGATGCCAAGGTAGATAACAAAAAATACAAAACATGTTTCGGAGCCAAAGCAAAAATGCTTACACCTGATGAGGTTGTTGAGAAAATCGGTCATGCAATTGGCGGAGTATGCCCATTCGCAATAAACGATGGCGTTAAGGTTTACCTTGACGAATCCATAAAACGATTTGAAACTGTTTTTCCTGCCTGCGGAAGCAGTAACAGTGCTATAGAGCTGACACCTGAAGAGCTTGAGAAATATTCTTCTTTCTTTGTTAAATGGGTAGATGTTTACAAATTACCTGAACTGGAATAATTAATCAAATATACTAAAAGCCACTCTGTAAATCTTTACAGAGTGGCTTTATATTTCAGATAAATATACACATACTATCATAAAACATAACAGCATGAGGTTGATTTTATGATAGGTATTATTACTGCAATTGTTTCGGGTATTCTGATGAGTGTGCAAGGAGTTTTTAACGAAGGTGTAACAAAGCAGACATCTATCTGGGTATCCGCATCATTTGTACAACTTACCGCATTTCTGTTTTGTATATGTGCCTGGTTTTTTACAGGTATGGAAAGTAGCTTTACTGCTCTTTTAAGAATAGACGATAAATACATGCTCCTTGGTGGTATTTTAGGTGCTCTCATTACCTATACCGTAATAAAAAGCATGTCAGGGCTTGGTCCCGCACAAGCAGTAATGATTATTGTAACCGCCCAATTGCTTGCTGCATATCTGATAGAACTCTTTGGGTTATTCGGTACAGACAAAGTAAATTTTCAATGGTATAAGCTCATGGGTATCGCAATATCTATTGGCGGAATACTACTATTTAAATGGGAAAAGTAAAAAACTATATATCAAACAAAAAACACCACCGTATAACACGGTGGTGTAACTATTTGCATTTTAGAATAAGCTACCGCTTGTGATTAAATCAACAAGATAACCAAAGAGACCGAAGATAATTGAAACAATCATATTTGGTCTAACAACTTCCTGATTATCTTTTTCTGATGGACCAATTGAATATTTGAAGTTTTTAACATCTTCAATACCTGTTGAAACCCATTCACCATCAGCATTCTTTTCTTCCTCAACATATTTAATTGTGAGAGTGTATGTACCGAAGTTGCCGTCGCCATGGTCATACTGTACTGTATAATCTTCAGCATCGTAAGTTTTTGTGTATGTTTCTGCAAACTTACCACCTAACTTAGTATCTGCTACGCTCCACTCTGTTGGACGGAAACGCTTACCGATAACGCCTTCGGCATCATCCATACCACTACCGAAAGCTACAAACTTAACTGTCTTGTAGTAGAGATATTCTTCCAAAAGACCATCTGCTGTGTTGTTTTCAGCTAAGTACTTTTTCATTGAACCCTCAGCGATTGGCCTGTCTACAGCATCACAATTGAAGCATTTAGCTATTTTATGACCATCTTCTGAATAAGTTGCATCTCCTTCAAGTTCATATTTAAGGAACAGGTGATCATTAACAACAAACCTTACCAAAACATTAAAGTTTGCTTTTTCATCGCCGAAATCAAATAAAAGATTTTCTTTATAAGAACCAACATCAAGACCAACTTTAGGTTGAATAGAAACAGCAAGGGTTCCGCCATTTGCAGCAATAGTTGTTGAACCACCTTCAACAACATTATACGCATCCGATTTAGGAAGAGTAAGCGAAACAGGAGCATTACCCATATTAGTGATAGTAACAATTCGAGCTTCAGGTGTAATGTAACCCTTACAAAGTGAACCAAATGAGATATTATTTACATCGTAAGTAACATTAATTATCGCTTTCTGCCATACAGGATACAAATTAATGTCACCAGTAACTTTATAGATAGATGAGAAGCTATATTCTACACTATCAGCATTTTCTGTGGTTGCCCAACCAATCTGTGCATAACCCGGACGAGTAAATATCGCACCTTCAAGAGTCACCTCGTCACCATGTACTACACCTGTAATGGCCTTGGACTCTCCTTCGCCATCGATACCAGGAAGGAAATTAACAGTAAAGGACGCTACATTGTAACCTGCATAATATGCAGTGTTTTTTGTAACCTTAGCTGTATCACCTTTATATTTTGCACCGGTATTATTTGACTTATTTGTAACCCAAGCGTATTGCACATAACCGTCCATATCAAAGAAATACTCAGGGAAAGTAAAATTACCTGAAGAATCTGTTTGAAATGAGATTGTATTTCTTTTTTTGTTAATTGTGTATTTTACGCCATTCTCATCGATATAGGTTGTGCCTTCAATGGCGCTGATTTTTTCATTAAAATAACCATTTACAGCATTGGCACCGGTACCTCTGGAACCACCGGCAAGAGTGATTGTGTAAGTAGCAGCTGATGCAGAAACGCTGAAAATTGATCCAAGCATTACAACAACAAGCGCTAAAGACATAAGTTTTTTGAAGTTTTTCTTCATGCGTACTCCTCCAAAATTATAAGTATACTTTTACCCTTGAATTATAACACATTAATTTCAAAAATCATATTATCACTTTCACCAAACATATGGCAAAAAAACTGTCAAAGTTACTATAATTTTACAAGTAATTGTAAAGTTATTCCAATAGAACACTATATATATGCATCGCTCACTTGAAATTTCACCTATTTCGTGATATTCTATTTACAGTTTTTATGTATGGAGAATTACTATGAAAATCGGTAACCTTGAAATAAAAGAAAAAGCTGCTCTCGCTCCCCTTGCAGGCGTCGCAGACAGAGCATTCCGCGAACTTTGCCGTGGTTACGGCGCCGCCTATACTGTTTGTGAAATGGCAAGCGCAAAAGGCATTAGCCTTGGGGATAAAAAAAGTTCGGAGCTTCTTTCAATAACAGAAACAGAACGTCCTGCAGGAAGTCAGATTTTTGGTAATTCACCTGAAACAATGGCTATTGCTACAGAAAAGGCTCTTGAATATTCACCAGATTTTATTGATATAAACATGGGTTGTCCTGCACCAAAAGTTTCCGCCTCCGGAGGGGGGGCTCTGTTAATGAAAAATCTACAGTTAGCAGAAGATATTGTACGTGCTGTCGTTAATGCATCTACTGTTCCCGTAACAGTAAAAATGCGTTCAGGTTGGGACGACAATTCAATCAACTGCGTTGAACTTGCTAAACGTTGCGAACAGGCAGGTGCCGCAGCTATAACTGTGCATGGTAGAACAAAAGTGCAGATGTATGCACCACCTGTAAACATTAATATTATTAAAGAGGTAAAACAAGCTATCTCCATACCTGTTATAGCAAACGGAGATGTAACAGACGGGAAAAGTGCGGCAAAAATGATTGAAGAAACCGGTTGCGATATGGTTATGGTAGGCCGAGGCGCTCTTGGTAGGCCATGGGTATTTCAGGAAATTAACGCTTACCTTGATAATGAGGTTATCCTCCCTGAACCTCCTGTTACACAAAAAATGTATGTTATGCTTAAGCATATTGAGAAAATATGCGAATATAAGGGCGAATATGTTGGTATACGTGAGGCAAGGAAGCACGCCGCCTGGTACACCAAGGGAATTCACGGTGCCGCAAACCACAGAGCAAGAATAGGACTTATAAATTCTGTTGAAGAATTACGTCAGATAGCACTTGAATTAATCGAGCAAAACGCCTGATTTCCAATATTTATACAATGACTTTTACTCACCTCGTATGGTAAGATGGACACATCTTTTTTCTACGAGGTGATTTTTTTGAAAACAAAAACAAGTTTTATTTTAGCCACAATAATGTTATTAAGTGTATTGTTAGTGGTACCTTCAAAAGCAACAGATATTACCGGTGCCGGTAGAGTTAACACTAAAAATTCTTCTTTAAACGTCCGCTCTGCACCATCATCTTCTGCATCTGTTAAAACAACACTCCCTATTGGCTCATACGTTACGCTCATATCAAAAAGCGGTTCATATTGGTATGTCCGCTATAACACATCAGGATACGGCTATTGCCACGCCGATTATATTTACAGTGTTTCAACTGCAGTAAGACAAGTAAAAACAACAAACGGTTCTCTGAGAGTTCGTTCAGCACCATCAACAAACGCGTCAATCCTAGCTTATCTTCCGTCGGGCACACTGTTAACAGTTCACACTGCAGATAGCAATTTTGCGAAAGTCATTTATGATGGTAACAAGGTTGGATATGTAAGTACCGATTACATCATAAAACCACAGAACTTTACAAGCAATTATAACGCTATTTCTTTAAAAGTACCTGATTATAAGCAGACAGATTCAAGATGGGCAAATGTAACGTTAGGCTCATCCGGACAGCCAATAGGAAAAATAGGTTGCGCTACAACTGCCCTTGCAATGACAGAAAGCTACAGAACCGGCACATCCATTTATCCGAACAATATGGCAAAAAAGCTTTCATACACTTCTGGCGGTGCTGTTTATTGGCCGACAAACTATACTGTTATTACAACTTCAAACAATTATCTTCAGAAGATATACAACGCTCTTAAAAGCGGTAAGCCGGTTATAGTAGGAGCTAAAAATTCTTATGGCGGTCAACACTATGTTGTAGTTACCGGCATTAAAAGTTGCGAAGCACTTACACCATCTGCCTTTTATATTAATGACCCAGGTTCAAAAACACGAACAACTCTTAATCAATTTTTAAACGCATACCCTAACTTTTATAAAATGTTATACTCAAAATAATTAATTAAAACCATATACGGCATTAATTTGTAGAAATATACAAATTGATGCCGTAATTTTATAATAATTATTCTGTTCTTTATGCTGAAATCCTCTTTCTTTTTTTAAGTAAAGGTGTTATACTAATATTGGTTTTTAATGTAGATTATTGTGTTTTATAAATCTTCAGATAAGGAGTGAGTTTGTGGAAAGATTTGTTATCCGAGGCGGAAACAAGCTCAACGGTACAATTAATATCAGCGGTGCTAAAAATGCCGCTTTACCTATAATCGCTGCATCTGTTTTTGCAGGTGAGCCTTGTCGCATTGAAAATATTCCTGAAATCAGCGACGTACGAATGATGATTAAAATTCTGAATTTCATTGGCGCAAAGGTTGAAAAGCCTGAGAAGGGCGTTATCATTGTGGATTCAACCAACGTAAACCCCAATATTACAATCCCCGACGAAATGACCCGTAAGCTCCGCGCTTCATATTATCTTTTAGGTGCACTTCTTAGCAAATACGGCACAGCAAGCGTTGCTTTACCCGGCGGTTGCTATTTCGGTGTGCGTCCTATAGACCAACATATAAAAGCTTTTGAAGCATTGGGAGCAAGCGTTAACACAGATAACGCTATTGTAAACGTTAACGGTGATGAACTTTATGGTTCTTCTATATATCTTGATGTTGTATCTGTAGGCGCAACCATTAATGCCATGCTTGCTGCTGTTAAAGCAAAAGGTCTTACAGTTATTGAAAATGCAGCAAGAGAGCCGCATATTGTTGACCTCGCAAACTTTCTTAACTCTATGGGTGCAGACATCAGAGGTGCAGGTACAGAGGTTATTAAAATCCGTGGTGTTGAAAATATGTATGGCTGCACATATTCAATCATCCCTGACCAGATTGAAGCAGGCACATATATGGTCGCTGCAGCTGCCGCAGGCGGAGATGTCATTATAAATAATGTTATACCTAAACATCTCGAATCCATTACAAACAAGCTTGAGGATTGCGGAATAACAGTAATTGAAGGCGACGAAAGTGTAAGAATAATATCTGAGGGCAGACGCCCTAAGGCTTGCAGAGTGAAAACAAGTCCTCACCCAGGCTTCCCAACAGATATGCAACCTCAGTTCGCCACACTTCTTTCTACCTGCAATGGTACCAGCACAGTTGTTGAAGACGTGTGGGACAACCGCTTTAAATATGTTGACCAGTTAAGAAGAATGGGCGCTAACATCATAGTGAATGGTGATACAGCTCTTATAACCGGTGTTGAAACTCTTCAGGCAGCCCCTGTTGAGGCAGATGACCTTCGTGCCGGTGCGGCAATGGTTATTGCCGGTCTTGTTGCTAATGGAGAAACGTATGTTGAAAACATTAAATATATCGACCGAGGCTACGAAGAGCTTATTGAGAAGCTCACTGGCGTAGGCGCTGATATAAAGAGAGTAAGTTACGACGAGGATTAATTAATATGCTTAAGTTTTGTCCGCTGTTTTCATCAAGCAGCGGCAATTCTGTTTACATAGGAGATAATTCAGGTGGAATTCTTGTAGATGTAGGCAGAAGTGCCAAACAGACTGACTTGATGTTAAAAAAAATCGGCGTAGAAGCCGATTCGATAAAAGGTATATTCGTAACCCACGAGCATACCGACCATATTAATGGTCTTAGTGTTTTTGCTGCAAAACATAACATACCTGTATATGCTTCTACAGGTACGTTAGCAGCATTAAAAAACAAAGGCGTGCTCACAGGTAAGCATATAGATATATCTGTAACAGAAAACATACAGGTAGCAGACTTGGATATAAAACCTATAAAAACTTCGCATGACTGTGCAGATGGCAGAGGTTATATTATAACCGGTTGCGATGGCGTAACAAAAGCTGCTATTGCTACGGATACTGGCTACATATCAACAGAGCTTTTAAGCGACATAACAGGTTGCCGACTAGTGTATCTCGAATCCAATCACGATGTTGATATGTTAAAAACCGGTCCCTACCCTTTCCAGTTGCAAAAACGTATTCTTTCAAATATTGGCCATCTTTCAAATGATACGTGCGCAGATGCTTTAAGAGCCCTTGTAAATAAAGGCTCAACCCATTTTATTCTTGCCCACTTAAGTATGGAAAACAATACCCCACAGCTTGCATACGAAACAGCAACAAATGCATTACGAGAGATGGGTGCTCTGGAAAACAGAGATTATTTCCTCAAGGTTGCAGAACCTGAAAACAATGACAACATGATAATTCTATAACAAAAAACACCCTTGTTTACATCAATAAGTGTAAACAAGGGTGTAAAATTTATAATAAATTATTCAACTCTTTTGTAAGCGCCTCTTTAATTATCTGATGTCCTGCTGCAGTTGGGTGAACACCATCTGTAGTCCAATATGTTGTATCTCCGTCTGTTGATGCTTCGTCAAATGCATTCTGAAGAGGCACATATTTTAGATTGTATTTTTCTGCAACACGTTTTGCGCACTCCGCTCTTTTTGTGACCTCAACACGAAATTCGTCATAATACATTTCTGTGCCTGAGCCTTTAAGAACAAAAGGAGCAAGAATTATTATTTTTATATCCGGCAATGCTTCTTTAATTTCTTCAATAAGCATTGAATAGATTTTTTCAAACTTTTCTGCACACACGCCATTCTGAACAGAAAGCTCGTGCCAAACATCATTTACGCCTATGAGAATAGACATAATATCAGGCTTAAGGTTTATTATATCGTCTTTAATTCTGGCATAAAGGTCAACAATTCTGTCGCCGCTGACGCCTCTGTTTATAAAATCAAATTCTCCTTTGCGATTTTTGAGGAAATCTGCCGCCAGAAGATTGGGGTAGCCATAGCCAAAAAGATAACTGCCAGCTCCACCATCGTCGACATCTACTCTGCTTACATCAGTTATAGAGTCGCCTTGAAACAAAAATCTTTTCATTTGTATTTACCTTCCATAAGTTTTATGGTATAATTATTTATTGGGTCCGTCATATGCTTCTTCTAAAGAAGGAACCCATGGACACTCAACCTCAGGAATCACCTTTCCAGGTGCTACCCAATAAACCGCGTTTGTAACTATTTTTTGTATTTCAGGAATATGGTATGTAGGATTGCTTTCGTGACCGGGCTGGAAATAGAAAACCTTTCCTAAGCCTCTGTTCCAGCAACAACCTGAGCGGAACACCTCGCCGCCTTTGAACCAACCCATGAACACAATTTCATCAGGTGTTGGTATATCAAAGCGTTCACCATACATTTCCTCAACAGGAATATTGAAGCTTTCAGGAATATCCTTTGCAATCGGGTGGTTAGGGCTTATGCACCAAAGGCGTTCTCTATCTCCATCGCGCCACTTAAGAGAACATGTTGTTCCCATAAGGCGTTTAAATGGTTTTGAAAAATGAGCAGAGTGAAGAGCGATAAAGCCCATACCTCTCATAACACGGTTATAAACCTTTTCAACCAATTCATCCGGCACACACTCATGAGCCATATGCCCCCACCAAAGAAGTACATCTGTGTTCTCTAAAACATCGTCTGGAAGACCGTTATCAGTGTCATCGAGAACCGCTGTTCTTATATTAAGGTCATCATTGATGCTTAAAAAGTTTTTAATGCAGTTGTGTATACCATTGGGATACACTGCGCGCACTTCGTCAGATTCAATTTCGTGTCGTCCTTCGTTCCATATTGTTACGTTAATCATATAATACACCTCTGTTTTCATTTTATATGATATAATATAACACATTATTTTCCAAAATAAAAAGTGTCTTTTTTAACGAATATTCAAGGCATTTTTTATATAAACTGTGAGTTCGAAACCATCCTCACAATAATAAAAACTATGGAGTTGATTAAATTGAAAAACAGAAAGAAAATTCAAGGCATCGCCATGGCTGCACTTATTGCAGCCGCGTACGTTGTATTAACCTTTGTTGCATCTGCCTTCGGGCTTGCAAGCGGAGCAATTCAAGTGAGGCTATCAGAAGCACTTACAATATTGCCCATATTTACACCATATGCCATTCCGGGTGTATTTATAGGTTGTCTTCTTGCTAACATTCTCACAGGCTGCGCTCTTTGGGATATTATTTTAGGAAGTTTTGCTACGCTTATAGGTGCTGTAGGTACTTACTTACTAAGAAAGCATAAACTTCTTGCTACTATTCCACCTATGCTTGCAAACACAATAATTGTTCCTTTTGTGCTTGTAAATGTGTATGCACTTGAAGGTACATATTGGTACTTTGCGCTTACTGTTTTTATAGGCGAATTTATTTCTTGTGGTATTCTCGGCACACTTCTCCAAAAAACACTATTTAAAAGAGATATAATAAAGAAATTACAATAATATTTTTTATCATAGGGTTTATTTTTGAACTAATTTAGAGTATAATTATCAGAGACTTGTGAAAGGGCTGTTTTATATGTTAATAGATGAAGCCATAAAAAATGCAAAACGAATTCATTTTATAGGAATCGGCGGAAGCGGAATGTGTCCTTTAGCCGAGATTTTGCATTCTCAGGGCCATTACCTTACAGGCTCTGATAACAATGAATCAGATACATTAAAGAGAATTCGTGCTCTCGGTATACCTGTTACTATGGGTCAGAAAGCAGAAAATATAGTTGGCGCTGATATGGTTGTGTATACAGCTGCCCTTCTTCCTGACAACCCTGAGCTTGTTGCTGCTAAAGAAAGCGGTATCCCTACTTTTGAAAGAAGTAAGCTTTTTGGCTACTTTACAAGAAATTATGATAGGTGTATAGGTGTTTGCGGTACACACGGCAAAACAACTGTAACATCTATGCTTTCTCATATTCTAATTGATAACAACTTTGATCCCTCAGCGATTATTGGTGGTAAGCTTCCTCTCACCGGTACAAACGGCAGAGTAGGCAAAAGTGATATTCTTGTTTGCGAGGCTTGTGAATATAAAGATACATTTCTTGACCTTACACCTGATATAAGCGTTATTCTCAATATTGACAGAGACCATATGGAATATTTTAAGACTCTTGAAAATCTTGAAGCTTCATTCAGAAAATTTGCTGATATGTCAACAAAGGCAGTCATTTATAACGGTGATGACCAAAACACTCTCGACAGCCTTGTTGGTGTTGAAAGTAAAGAAATGATTTCTTTTGGTACATCCGAAAAATGCGCTTACTCTGCTAAAAATGTTGGCTTTAATAATGGTGCTTTCCCTTGCTACGACCTTTACATCAATGGTCAGTTACAGGAAAGAATTGAACTTAGCGTTCCAGGTGAACATAATGTTCTCAACTCCCTTGCTGCAATTGCTACTGCAATGTACTGTGGTGCAACAGTTGAACAATGCAAAAAAAGTATTATAACATTTAAAGGTGC
Source organism: Clostridiaceae bacterium (assembly GCA_904501675.1). Taxonomy (GTDB): domain Bacteria; phylum Bacillota; class Clostridia; order Oscillospirales; family Acutalibacteraceae; genus DTU089. Next base: position 2,623 of record CAJGCL010000051.1, on the reverse strand, counting down.
TGGAAGACGCTTTGAGTTTTTAGGCACATATAATGGCGCAGATATTGTTGATGACTACGCTCACCATCCGGCAGAGCTTGAAGTTACACTTTCGGCTGCTAAAAAGATGGATTATAAGCGTGTTTGGGCAGTTTTCCAACCATTTACCTTCAGTAGAACAAAGTTACACCTAGATGCGTTTGCAAAAGCTCTTTCAATAGCAGACAATGTAGTTCTTACTGAAATTATGGGTTCAAGAGAAATCAACACTTACGGCATTACAACACAAGACCTTGCAGATGAAATCCCTGGTTCTGTTTGGTTTGATACCTTCCCCAAAGTTGCAGATTACTTAAAGAAAAATATCGGCGAAGGAGATTTAGTTCTTACTCTCGGTTGTGGTGATGTTTACAAAATTGCTAAAATAGTTCTTGATATATAATTAAAACTAAATATGTAGTATTATCCCCCTTGAAAAGCTGTTATTTTCAAGGGGGATATAAAATTAAAAGCACCTGACAAATGTCAGGTGCTTTACACTTAAATCAAACTAATTCAAGAATGCACATCTCTGCTGCGTCACCGCGGCGAGCTTCAGTCTTGATTAAGCGGCAGTAACCGCCGTTAACATCTTTATACTTAGGTGCGATTTCGTCAAAAAGCTTTTTAACTACATCTTCCTTAGTAATATAAGCTAATGCCTGTCTCTTGTTGTGGAGACTGTCAACCTTAGCGAGAGTAATCATCTTTTCAGCCATAGCGCGAACTTCTTTTGCTCTTGTGACTGTAGTTGTCATCTTACCATTTTCAAGTAAAGATGTAACCATGTTGCGAAGCATAGCATCGCGGTGATCACTTGCTCTGCCGAGTTTTCTTGTTCCTGGCATCTAAATCACTCCTTTGAGAAATATCTTATTCGTCCTCATCACGAAGAGAAAGATTAAGGGATGCTAACTTAGCAATAACCTCTTCAAGAGACTTTCTGCCAAGGTTTCTTACCTTCATCATATCATCTTCTGTTTTGTTGATTAAATCTTCAACAGTATTGATACCGGCTCTCTTAAGACAGTTGAATGAACGAACTGAAAGATCAAGCTCTTCAATTGTTGTTTCAAGAACCTTACCGTTTTCAGAATCATCCTTGTCAATCATAATCTCTGTACCTGAAACTTCATCAGAAAGTTCAACAAAGAGATTAAGGTGCTCAGTGAGAATCTTTGCGGCATATGATACAGCGTCTTTTGCAGAAATTGTACCATCAGTCCAAACCTCGATTATAAGCTTGTCGTAGTCGGTAATCTGACCTACACGAGTATTATCTACAGTGTAGTTAACCTTTAATACGGGTGTATAGATTGAGTCAATAGCGATAACGCCAATTGCAGGCTCAAGAATCTGTTTGTTTCTGTCAGAAGATACATATCCTCTGCCCTTATCAGCTGTAAGCTCCATAACAACATGTGCATCAGCATCAAGTGTTGCAATATGGTGCTCAGGGTTAAGAATTTCAACCTCTGAGTCAGCTTTGATGTCACCCGCTGTGATTTCACCGGAGCCGTTTGCCTCGATATACATAATCTTTGGCCCGTCTCCGTGTATTTTGAGAATAACGCCCTTAAGGTTAAGAACTATCTCGGTAACATCCTCTTTTACGTTGGGGATTGTTGAGAATTCGTGAAGAACATTATCAATCTTTACAGAAGTGATAGCGTAGCCTGGAAGAGATGAAAGAAGAACTCTACGAAGGCTGTTTCCAAGTGTTGTACCGAAACCTCTTTCAAGCGGTTCTACAACAAATGTACCGTATGCTGAATCTTCTGCTGAGCCGATAAATTTTACCTCTGGTTTCTCGATACCAATCATACCAAACCCTCCTTAAAATTTCACAGTCAAGCTGCGATTTTTGTTTTGCCTTTCAATAAAGGCGTGAGGCTAAAGAGCATTATTTTGAATAGAACTCGACGATAAGATGCTCTGCAACAGGAACTTCAATCTGATCTCTTTCAGGAAGGTTAACAACCTTACCGGAAAGTGCTTCACGATTGAGGTCAAGCCATGCTGGAACAGGACGGCTTGCGTTAGCTTCAATAATATTCTTAAATGCGTCGGTCTGAGCTGATTTTTCCTTAATTGAAATTACATCCCCTGCTTTGCAAAGGTATGAAGGAATATCAACCTTTTTGCCGTTTACACAGAAATGACCATGTGTAACGAGCTGTCTGCCTTCTGCTCTGGAATCTGCCCAGCCAAGAAGGTAAACTATATTATCCAAACGGCTTTCGCAAATCTTGAGAAGGTTTTCACCAGCCTGACCAGGCATCTTCTCAGCCATAAGGAAATACTTGTGGAACTGTCCTTCGAGAACGCCATAATAACGTCTTGCTTTCTGCTTCTCACGAAGCTGCATGCCGTATTCTGAAACCTTCTTACGACCCTGACCATGCTGGCCTGGTGCATAAGAACGACGCTCTAAAGCACATTTATTGGTATAGCATCTGCCACCCTTTAAGAAGAGCTTCTGGCCCTCACGACGACAGAGTTTGCATACCGCACCGGTATATCTTGCCATAATTCGTTTCCTCCTATTATGTTATACACGTCTTCTTTTTGGTGGACGGCAGCCGTTGTGAGGAATAGGTGTTAC
>CAJGCL010000050.1 GCA_904501675.1 Clostridiaceae bacterium | reverse complement strand
TTTTCAGCATAACGTATTATACCTAATTTATAATCATGCTCAAGCATATTGCGGATTGTTCGCTGGGAGTTGGTTTCTTTATAAAATATTTCCGCCGCATCACCTGAAAGTGATTTTGAGAATTCTGCAAATGCTTCAGAGATATAACAAGCTCTGGGAACAGAAATAGAAAACTCCTGTTTTTTAGCTGTGCCTTTTTTATAGAAATCCTCAACCTGCTCAATCTGACCGAGAATTCTTTTGGCGAAGTTTATGAACTGCTCTCCGTCAGGAGTAAGCTCCATGCCTTTGGTGGTTCGTTCAAAAATAGATATACCAAGATCTGCTTCAAGCTCTTTAATTGAACGGCTTATGTTTGGCGTTGCAATAAGCAAGGTTTCAGATGCTTTACCCAAAGAGCCAAGCCTTGCAACCTCAACAGCATATTTCATATGCAACAAATTCAAACCCTATCACCCCTTTAATTTATACAATTATATCACCGTGTTTTTCAAAAATCAATAATTGTAAAAATCAAGTTTCGTATTCTTTATTTATGTACGGTAACTTTTTGATGCATAGATAATAGGTTTACTGTGCCTAAAAGCGTTTGATAATGCTGTTTTTATGTATACAATAAGAATATGACCTCACCATCAGCAAACACAAACATAATTAGTGAAAAAACATTTACTTTTTTGTGTAAAATTGTTATAATGTTCAATGGTCGCAATTAACGCCCATTTAGGAGGTTTACTCTATGAATTATGATGTAATTATTATCGGTGCCGGTCCCGGTGGCATTTTCGCTGCATATGAATTAATGCAGAACAAACCTGGTATGAAGGTTGCTGTATTTGAATCAGGACACGCCTTAAACAAACGCCATTGCCCTATTGATGGCGATAAAATAAAAACATGTATCGGTTGTAAAAGCTGTTCTATTATGAGTGGCTTTGGCGGTGCAGGCGCTTTCTCCGATGGTAAATATAATATCACCAATGACTTTGGCGGTACCTTATATGAATATATCGGCAAAAAACGCGCTCTGGAATTGATGCATTATATCGATGAGATTAACCTTAAATATGGCGGTGAAGGAACAAAACTCTACTCAACCGCAGGTTCACAATTTAAGACTATATGTGTTCAGAACGATTTACATTTGTTAGATGCATCTGTTCGCCATCTTGGCACAGACATTAACTATATCGTTCTTGAAAATCTTTATAAGTATTTAGAGGATAAGGTAGACTTCTACTTTGACACTCCTGTTCATACTATTGAAGCAAGCGATAATGGCTATGTTATCAGCGCTAAAGATTCAATCTACAATTGCGAAAAGTGTATTGTTTCTGTTGGCAGAAGCGGTAGTAAATGGATGGAAAAAGTCTGCAAAGAGCTTGATATTCCTACTAAATCAAACCGCGTTGACATCGGTGTTCGTGTAGAATTACCTGCAAATGTTTTCGCCCACTTAACAGACGAATTATACGAAAGCAAAATTGTATATCGCACAAAGCAGTATCAGGACAAGGTTCGTACTTTCTGTATGAATCCTAAGGGCGCTGTTGTTAACGAAAACACCAATGGTATTATTACAGTTAACGGACACAGCTACGAAGACCCTGCTATGCAAACAGATAACACTAACTTTGCTCTTCTGGTTGCTAAGCATTTCACCGAGCCGTTTGAAGATTCCAACGGCTATGGTGAGTCAATTGCAAAACTTAGCAATATGCTTGGTGGTGGTGTTATTGTTCAGCGTTTTGGCGATTTGATTCGCGGACATCGCTCTACTCCAACTCGTATAGAAGAAGCTTTTATCACCCCTACCCTTCAGGCAACTCCCGGTGATTTAAGTCTTGTTCTTCCTAAGCGTATTCTTGATAGTATTATTGAAATGATTTACGCTTTAGACAAGATTGCACCGGGCACCGCAAACGACGACACACTACTATACGGCGTTGAAGTTAAGTTTTATAATATGGAGGTTGAGGTTAACGAGAAATTGGAATCACGTTATAATGGTCTCTATATTATTGGTGACGGAAGCGGTATTACACATTCTCTTTCTCACGCATCTGCAAGCGGTGTTCATGTAGCAAGAGATATTACTAAATAAGACCTGTCGCGCATTTAAAGTGTTTCACATAAAATCCTAATATCATAAAACCCTCGTTCTTGCGAACGAGGGTCTCTTTTTATTTATAATATTCTTTTTTTCTTTCGTACATTCTATTATCAGCTGAGGTTAGGTATTCTTCTATGTGCTCTGTATTTCCTGCCCACGAAACGCCTACAGATACGCTTATATCATTCTTTGAAAAGCCTCGAAGAACATCTTCTACACGGTCATTGAATTCTGCTTCATCAGGGCTTTTTGCGATAACTACAAATTCGTCTCCGCCTATTCGGTATGTCTGATTAGAGAAAACACCTTTTATTACTTTTGCAGAATCTTTAATAATTCGGTCGCCTTCAACATGGCCTTTAGTATCGTTTATCAGCTTAAGACCATTAATATCGAAATAGGCTATACCAACATTATCAAGTTTTAAGATTTTGAGGTTCTTAACATCGTGGTTAAATTTATTCCTGTTAAAAACCTCTGTAAGTGTATCTTCAAAGCTGAGTTTCTCTAACATTGTATGGCTTTCTCTGCGTTCGATACCATCCATTATAAAAAATGTAGCAGAAGAAAGCAATGAAAGGTCATTATAATTGATTTTAGGGTTATCAATACCAAGAAAGCCAATTATTTTTTTATTTTTCACAAGAGGAACAGCTATAAGGCTCTCGATTTCTTGCATCTCAAGAATCCTATATGTATCGCTATCCTTATCAACATCTTTACCAAGGCTGGAAATATAGAATGTTCCTGTTTCTTCAAACATTTTTATCCAAGTATCAATAACATTGAGCGGTACATCCTGCAAGACATCAATTTGTGGCGTTACACCATCTGCCGCATATTCGTATGAATTAGAGGTCGTTTGTTTTTCGTAATCAAACTCAAAAAGATAAGCTCTGTCGCCATTGAAATAATCATTAAGAACTTTAAGAAGCTTGTTGATAGCCTTATTGATATTCTGCTCTTCGGCAAGAATTGTAATACAGTTAACAAGAGTATCTGATACCTGAAGTTGTTTTGCTATTGACTTCTCACGCTTTCTTGTAGCATTAAGGTTGAAGGCAACTACAATAATTATTGCGCTTACAATTATAGCAAAAGAGAGAGTAAGAACATTTACCTCTTTTTTATTAACCTCGCCCAATTCATTAAGAGCTGTAAACTCAAAACCAATAACGGCAATTATAATAGCTATAACGGCAATACCTGAAGCAATTATAACTGTATTATTTTTTAATATTTCAGGAACTCGGTTTTTCTTCACAGTATCACCTCTTTTGTTAAAAGTTTATCATAAAAAATCTCGTGTGTAAATATATATATACATTTAATTTACTATTTATTGATTTTTAATCTCACAATTGATATACTTTAATAAAACATAAAATCATATTTGGAGGCAAAAATGCCTGAGCTTAAAGATTATATAAAAAGAATTTTTGAAAACGATATTCAAAAAGCTGTTTTCAGTAAGCCTGTTAATAAGGATAGCGAATTCAAGAAAATTACTGTCAGCAGAATGCCTAAATTTTTTCAGGTAGCAAAATTCACCGAAAAACAGGTTTTTCACGAAAACATTGATTTCAGTAAGATTGCAGAGCGTTGCATTCAACTTGCTCAAAACTGTTTTTTGCAGGTTTATGCCCGTTCAAGCAGCAAAGAATTTAATATATTAATATCTAAAAACGGCATGGTTTCTTTCAAGGAAAAAACTATTGCATCAGAAGCTGTTGCACCTGCTGAACACAATCGACACAAGCAATATATTATTCCCGAAGGCAAGGTCATTGAGCCACTTGTTGATATGGGTATATTCACAAAAGAAGGCAAGGTAATAAATGCTATGTATGATAAATACAAGCAGATTAACCGCCTTATTGAGCTTATAGATGATGCAATAAAGCAGAATGACTACAAGAGCCTTAATATTATAGATTTTGGTTGCGGTAAATCTTACCTTACATTTATTGTTTATTATTATCTTACAGAAATCAAGGGTATTGACGCTCATATAATCGGCTTGGATTTGAAGAAGGATGTTATTGAAAAATGCAACAAAGCATCCCAGAAATACGGCTACAAAAATCTCCGCTTTGAGTTAGGCGACATTAACGGCTACAAATGCCCTTTCGACGTAGATATGGTTATTACTCTCCATGCTTGTGATACAGCTACGGATTTTGCACTATATAACGCTATAGAGTGGGGTGCAAAAATGATTTTTTCCGTACCCTGCTGTCAACACGAGTTAAACAAGCAAATTAAAACAGATAACCTTTCCATACTCACACGCCATGGCATTATTCAGGAGCGCTTTTCTGCTCTGCTTACAGACTCAATTCGCGGAAATCTTCTTGAATACTGTGGATATAAAACTCAGCTTCTTGAATTCATTGATTTTGCCCACACACCTAAAAATATACTTATTCGTGCGGTGTTAAGAAATACTACTCCAAAGGCAACGAAAGAAAAAGCCTTGAATGAGGTTAACTCTGCAATCAAGGAATTTAATGTTGAGCCCACATTATATAAATTACTGTTAAATAAGGATTAATTTATGAAAGAAAAAACATCTTTAGTTTTTACAGGTGATATAGGCTTTGACCGATATATGTTCGGCAAATGGGATGACCCCGACTTAATTTCACCCGAAATACTCAGCTTTCTTCATTCTGCAGACCACGTTATAACAAACGTTGAGGGTCCCGTTGCAAATGCGGAGCAAAACACCACCACAGAGGGTGCGGCACAGCTTCTGCACACAATTGACCCTCAGGCTATAAAGGTGCTTCGTAACATGCACGCGGATATATGGAATATCTGCAACAATCACATTATGGATGCCGGTGAATACGGTATCAAAAGCACTTTGGAATATGCAGAAAAGGATGGCGCTCAGACACTTGGTGCAGGTATGAATATCCACGAAGCACGAAAGCCCGTTATCCTTAACGAAGCAGGCGGAATAGGTATGATTGGCGTTGGCTACCAGCGCGCATGCCGTAAGGCAGATGAAGGAAAGGCGGGCTGCTACAGCTGGAGCGACCTTGATGAAATCCAGAAGAGTATTGATTACATCAAATCGAAATGCCGTTGGTGCATTGTTGTTGCTCACGCAGGCGAGGAATTCACTCCGCTACCATCTCCATACACAAGAGAGCGTTACAGAAAATACCTTGAAATGGGTGCAGATATTGTTGTGGGCCACCACCCACACGTGCCTATGAACTACGAAACAGTTGGGGATAAAATAATTTTCTACTCTTTAGGTAATTTCATTTTTGATACCGACTACCAGCGTTCTCAGTTCAACACAGAATTGGGTATACTCGTTAAACTGAATTTCACGGAGGACAGCTTCACATATGAGCCTATGGGACTTGAAATTGTGCGTGGCGATGAACATATTGTAAAAGCAGATTTGCCTGTTATTTTCCAAGATGTACAGGAAGAAGACTTCGATCTTCTCTCTCCCCTTTCTGCAAAGATGCATATCGCCGCAACAAAAAGGCAGATGACGTACCTTAACCCCACAAGATTTAAAAATGCAACAGAGGAAGAATGGGCAGAGCATTTCAGAGAGCCATTAAGAACAGGCAGGGTACCCGGTGAAACGCTTGATTTCTTTATTCTCGTACCTTTAGCAGAAAAAGCTGAAAAAGGTGAGTGGAAAAAGAGCAAGAGAGATGATATAAAGGATTACATTTTAAAACAGATTTAAAAAACCACACACAGGTCATTACGACTTGTGTGTGATTTTTTATTTATACATAAATTCATTATTTATCTCAGTTTCTAAAAACTCTTTTATTTTAGCCTTATCTTTAAAAAGAGAATAGGCAATAAGAAGTTTTGCGTATGCAGTTTCCTGAGTTGTACCATAGAGAAGGTTTATTTTTCTTTCTCCGTGATTCACCATAACTCTTATGGTATCGTAAAACTCCCCTACCTGCCTTGTAGGTGTAATATAAGCATCAACGTTATTTTCTGCACATTTATCCAGCATATAAAGAATTGAGTGATTGCTATAGTTTTCTTGTTCTTGTGTTTTCTCTACGCAAGCGGTTCCGCAATGGTATGAGCCATGTAAAACTGCAGAAAAGCTATCATAATTATATATAGAATAATTAATACCTACATATGGATTAAGGAGCAAAACACAATCAGATAAAATGATTTCACCATTTATATCAACCATATTCTTTTTGCCAGATGCAGAATATTCTGTTTTCGACTTTTCGTTGAGAACATTAAAATCAGCCTCTATGAAATCTGTTATATCTATTGCTCCTACGCTGTAGAAATCGTCTGAATAGTTTTTGCACTGCTCAAGACAGGAGCCAAGGTGGAGATACATTCTGTCATCCGATATATTTTTATAGGGCACATATACATTGGGGGCAAAGCCTCTGCAAATGCACTCAACTGCACACCTGAAGTTCTCGTTACCATTGGCTGTAGGTGTATCAAGTCGAGCGTTACTTGATGCAAAAAAAACGGGGATTTTTGTATCCGCTAAAAGCATTGAAAAAAGAGATGCGCTATAAGCTAAAGTATCTGTACCATGGGCAAAAATCACGCCGTCATATTCTTTTTCTGAAACTGCCTTTTTATAAGTTTTTATAATCAAATTCCACTTATCAACAGTCATATTCTCGCTGAGAATACCGAGATTTTCGCTTGTAGTTATATTAACTCTATCTTTATATGGCGAATCAGAATCCATAAAGCCCTGCACAAGCTTAGTGCCCGCATTACTGCTTACAGATAATGTACCGTGTTCTGTTAGGGCTGTGCAGATTGTGCCGCCTACTAAAACTAATAATATATTTTTCATAAATACCTTTAAGAATATAGCGGAAGTAAATTTGTTACTTCCGCCACATTGTTTAATTATTTAAGCTTATTTTCAAGAAGCTCTTTAATCATAGCAGGGTCGCCTGCACCGCGAAGCTCCTTCATACAAGCTCCGAAAAGCGCCTGCATAGCTTTAACCTTACCATTTTTAAAGTCTTCAACTGCCTGAGCATTATTCTCAATAACCTTATCAATAACGCTTTCAATTGCAGAAGAATCAACCTTTCTGTCAAGGTCCTGCTCCTTGCAATATGCAACAGGGTCAACACCATCTTCAACAACTGCAATAAGAATCTTTTTACCTGCGTTACGGTTAATTTTACCCTCATCTACCATTTTAATAATAGCAGAAAGTGTTTGGGCAGACAATGTAAGGTCGTTAAGAGTTTTACCATCCTTACGAAGAACACCTGCGCAGTCTGTAAGAATCCATGCTGCAGTATCCTTAGGATTACAACCGAGAGCAACAGTATCGTCAAGAAGCTTTGCAACCTTATGGTTTGAAATAAGCATTTCAATTTCTTTTTCGGAAATACCTGCTTCTCTATACTCCTCTGCCTTTTCGTCTACCGCAACAGGCTTATTTGCCTTGATTTGTTCAAGCCACTCGTCGTCGATGATTATAGGCATAATGTTTGCATCAGGGAAATAGCGATAATCTGCCTCTGTTTCCTTATTACGCATAGCCATTGTTTTGCCTGTGGCATCATCGAAACGTCTTGTTTCCTGAACAAGCTCCTCAAGGTCAAACTCGAGAGCATCTATATGACGCTGAGATTCATAGCGTATAGCCTTTTCAATAGCTTCAAATGAGCTCATATTCTTGATTTCTGTACGAACACCAAACTCCTCGCTACCCTCAGGACGAACAGAGATGTTAACGTCGCAACGCATTGCGCCCTCTTCACACTCTGAAATACCGCCTGAACGGAACATTGATTTCAGCTTACCAAGGTATGCAAGAACCTCTTCTGCACTACGGAAGTCAGGCTGAGTAACAATCTCAATAAGAGGCACACTTGTACGGTTAAAGTCAACATATGATGAGTTACCGCTGTGAACAAGCTTACCTGCATCCTCTTCCATATGAATCTGCTTAATGCGGATATCTCTTGCACCTTCACTTGTTTTAACTGTTACACAACCGTCTGTACAGATCGGGTGATTAAGCTGTGTAATCTGATATGCGCAAGGAAGGTCAGGATAATAGTAGTTTTTCTTATCGAAGGTTGTATATCTGCTGATGTTACAGTTGAGCATAATACCTGCAGTTACAGCAAGCTCAACAACGCGCTTGTTCATAACAGGGAGCATACCCGGCATACCGCTACAAGCAGGGCACACGCAATCGTTTGCTTCCTTTGGTGATGAATGACCACCACATGAGCAGAATATTTTTGATTCGGTGCTTAACTCAACGTGAGTTTCAAGGCCGATGACTACTTCATATTTCATATTCATTCACCCTTCCTTTCAACGCTGTTAGCAAGACTGAGAAGTGTGCTTTCAGAGAAAGCCTTACCCATAAGCTGAACACCACCGCTAACAAGAGCAGGTGTACCTATAAGGTTTGGAACAGCTGTAAATACGCTTTCTTCAAACACTTTACCGAAAGCATCGTTAATATCGTAGCTTTCATAAGAAGCCTTACTGCAAGCAGGAGTGAGAATTGCATCGAAGCTATCGAAAATCTTTTCAATACCCGCTTTAACAACTCTACGAACTCTTAATGATTTATCATAGCAATCCTTGTAACGATTCTTTGATAAAACATCTGAACCATAAAGGATAACTGCTTTTGTAAGGAAGTTAAAGCCTTCTGTTCTTGAGTTTACATATAATTCGTCAATGTTTCTGTACTGCTCGGCTCTGTGTCCGTACTTTACACCATCGTATCTTGAAACATTGTTGCAGGTTTCTGCGCACATAAGAATCTGCCATGCAGTATTTGCAACTGTGAATAAATCGCAGGAAATTTCTTCAACCTCAACACCATTTGCGCGGAGAGAATCTGCATAAGCTTTTACATTTGCTTTTACATCGTCATCTGCTTTATCAAGAAGCTCTTTTACAATGCAAACCTTTTTGCCCTGTACAGCTTCATCAACAGAATACTCATAGCTTTCTGCTTTAAGGCTTGTGCCATCTTTACTGTCGTGGCCTGCGATAACGCCCATTATCTCCTTAATGCCTTCTGCATTTTTTGAGTAAACACCAATCTGTTCACCTGATGCAGCGCAAGAAATAACGCCATAACGTGAAATTGTTCCGTAAGTTGCTTTAAGGAAATCAACACCGCTAAGAGCAGCAGCGCGACGAGTTGAACCATTCATATCTACGCCGAGAGCAGCTTTAACGCTACCATCTGCCACAAGCTCTGCAGCAGCACCTTTAAGAGCGCCCGACTGAGCGTTGTAGTATGAGAATTCGCCTACAAGGTCAAGGCCGAACTCACCAACGTGAGCCTTACCTGCAATTTCATAGCCTTTTGATTCAAGGCGTGTTACTGCTTCTGCACTGAACAAAGGCTTGAAGCCTTCTAATATACGGGAGCCTGCAGTAGCTTCAACATCTTTTACAAGAATTGTATCATCAACTGCTACAGTTCCCTTATCGCAAATTTTTGCTGAAAAATAATTCATACTGCACACCTCACTTTACAAGTCTTGGTACTTGCCAGCTATCATCACTGCGTTCAGGAGCACCTTTAAGAAGGTCCTCTCTTGCAAATGGCTGGTTGCGTACATCTTCGCGTAATACATTTGTCATAAGCATAACGTGAACCATCTCTTCAACACCCTCTGTATCTATAGCCTGAAGAGCTTTTTCACTTTCGTTCATTTTTGCGAATATGCCCTGCATAATTGATTCTTCATCATCTGTGAGAGCAAGCTGGTTAAGCTGCTGAGCATTTGAGAATGTTGAGCGTTTGCCCTGAGCCTGCTTTGAAGCAGAGCCTGAGCCTGCAGAACGCTGAGCAAGAGCGTTACCGTTACCTAAAAGGTGAACATCCTCTAACTGCTGATTTGTTACCTCACCGGGAGCACCGAGAAGTAAATCCTGAGCATTACCGTTAAGTGGGAATGCAATAACATCGAGAATCTTTTCTTCGTCTGTAAGAAGCATTACCATACGGTCAATACCAGGTGCCATACCTGCGTGTGGTGGTGCACCATACTGGAATGCGGTATAAAGAGCATTAAATCTCTTTTTAAGCTCTTCTTCATCGTAGCCTGCAATGGAGAATGCTTTTTTCATTATTTCAATATCGTGGTTACGAACTGCGCCTGAAGCGAGCTCGATACCGTTACAAACAAGGTCGTACTGATATGCAAGCACATCGTTTGGCTCTTTAGTAAGAAGAGCCTCCATACCGCCCTGTGGCATTGAGAATGGGTTGTGGGTGAAGATTGTTTCACCTGTTTCCTCATCTTCCTCAAACATTGGGAAATCAACTACAAAGCAGAATTCGAAAGCATCGTCATTAATAAGGTCAAGCTGTTCCTTCTTAGCAAGCCATGAACGAATCATACCTGCTTTCTTCTCTGTAACATTCTTTTTATCGTCGCAGATGAAGAACAATGTTTCGCCCTCTTTAACGCCTGTAAGAGCTGTAATTTCTTCTTTCTGAGCGTCTGTAAGGAACTTAGCAATAGGGCCTAAGAACACACCTTCTTTAAGAGTAATGTAACCAAGACCACCAAGACCAACCTCTGTAGATGTTGCATATTTGAGAGAATCCTCAAAGAACTTATTTGATTTACCTGAGCAATCTGCAACAATACCTCTTACAGGTCTGCCCTTGAATGCAGGGAAGCTAACGCCTGCAAAGAAGTCTGTAAGATCGCAGATAACAAGTGGATTTCTGAGGTCAGGCTTATCTGAACCATATGTCATCATAGCATCTGCGTATGTGATACGGCGGAAAGGCTTTTCTGTTACCTTTTTATCTGAGAAGGTTTTGAATGTATCGTAAATAACATCTTCACAAACCTCAAGAACCTCTTCCTGAGTTGCAAAAGCCATTTCAAAGTCGAGCTGATAGAATTCACCAGGTGAACGGTCTGCACGAGCATCTTCATCACGGAAGCAAGGTGCTACCTGGAAATATCTGTCGAAGCCTGACACCATAAGGAGCTGTTTGAACTGCTGTGGTGCCTGAGGAAGAGCGTAGAATTTACCCGGATGCTTACGGCTTGGGACAAGGAAATCGCGGGCACCTTCAGGAGATGATGCAGTAAGAATAGGTGTCTGCATATCGAGGAAGCCCTTATCCTCCATTTTATTTCTTAAATGGCGGATAATCTGTGAACGCTTCACAAGATTATCGTGATTCTTAGGGTTACGAAGGTCAAGATAGCGGTATTTAAGACGAAGCTCATCCTTACTCTGCCTTGATGCTCTTACCTCAAATGGAAGCATGTTTTGGCTCTTACCTAAAACCTGAAGAGAATCTGCAAGAAGCTCAACGTAGCCTGTTGCAATTTTTTCATTAACTGTGTCGGGGTCGCGCTTTTCGACAATACCGCTGACGCTGATAACTGTTTCACGGTTAACGTCCTTCAAAAGCGCCTCGTTGTGAATAACAACCTGTGTAACACCTGTGTAGTCGCGAAGGTCAACGAAAATAACGCCACCATGGTCGCGCACAACATCTACCCAGCCTGCAAGCTGAACAGTCTGGCCAATGTGCTTATCACAGATGTCGTTACAATATAACGTTCTGTACATTTATAAAACCTCCTATTTTTCAAATAGAATATCAAGGGTGGGCAAGCGTATCCAAAACAGATTTTGGGATAGTATTTTCCACTCATATTTTGTTAAAATACTCGTAAACCCGTTAGGATTTACTGCGTTTTTGCCTCATCTGAGTGGAAAATACTCAATCACAAAATTCTTCGACCTTAAATGCAAGAGGTTTCGTGGAATTTTGGCCGTATTTGACTGCAGATAGGCTGATGCCTTTCAAAGGCAAATCGGGCAAAAGTACTGAAAACCCTTCATTTAAGGCTGTTTCGGATATACTTGACCCACTCTGACTAAAAAAATATGCCCCGGGAATATAAGAATATTCCCGGGACGAGTAAACTAAATTTATACCCGCGGTGCCACCCGCATTGATGCAATAATGCATCCTCTTTTATGAAATTTTAAATACTGATGAAGTGTTCCCAAGCTTACTACTCATCTCAAACGCGCTTTCAGTCGGTGACGCATTCTCCCTGACAGACTTTCCAAAAAAGCTGAGTCTTCATAGGTGGGCAAACCTTCACTCCCACGTTAACCATTATAGCAAAAATTTGGTTTTTGTCAACAAATATTTAAATGAAAATTTTAGCATTTTGCTATTCTATAAGGTTTTTACAAGCTCAAACTTATCCTTTTCCTCAAGTCCCAATAATGTTACTATATTTTCAAAATTATCTTTTGCAGCTTCAAGTGCTTCCACCTTATGTGCATCACTACCTAAATAGAATTTGCAGCCACAATCCTTTGCTATATAATACGGCCTTAAAAGAATTACTTTTTCTTCCTCGCTCATTGAAAGGGTCTTCATATTTAATTCGATTCCTAAGCCTTTTTCAGCACAATCTGAAAAGACGTTATATAAATCTTCGTCTTTAATAAGCTTTATCACTTCAGGCGTTCTACCCTTGAAAATATGACCACAGGTAAGGTGGGCTACGCCGATTTTATGCCACGGCAAATCCTTTTGTAATAGTGCATTCAATCTCAAAAGCCATATTTCTGCCGCTCCTTCAGGAGTTTCTATTTTCTTCCTTACAGTGTTTCCCACAAGGTGCATATGCGTTGTAGGAATAGTAATAAAATCAAGGCTCTGAAGAGCTTCTTCACCTACACCCAAGACGAAGTTATAGTCCATATCTGCCTCTGCGCCAAATAGGAATTCCACACCCTCAGCCCGTGGCAACGGAAGAACACTCTTAAGACACTGAAATCTTTGCATCTCATGCCATTCTGCTTCGCTCTCTACGCTTTCATCCCACAAATGATTAGTAAGGCATATTTTACTGAATCCGTTTTTTATTGCGTAATCCAAAATTGCTTCAGGCGTCTGCCCCTCATCATGGCAACAGGGCGAAACAGTTGAATGAATATGAAAATCGTGGTCAACTACAAAGCGCATAATGTTACCCCCATAACAAACTGAATTTACAACAACAGAAAAATGTGATATCATTTATGTATATAATATCACATTGGAGATAAGATTAAAATGTTTTATAAAAAAATAGGCAGACAGGTGCATTTTATTAGTGCAACAACCGACATATCAAGAAGTGGTGAAGGCTCATTTATCCGCCTAAAAAACGGCGATATTCTTTTCGGCTACACTGAGTTTAACAGCAGTAACAGAGAGGACGATGATGTTGCTCACATTTGTGCTGCAATTTCTCACAATGAGGGCGAGACCTTTTCAAAAAGCTTTGTACTGTTTGAAAAGCCCGAAAACGCCGTAAATATTATGAGCTTATCGTTTTTGAGAATGGCAAATGGCGATATAGGTGCTTTTTATATTCTTAAAAACACAGATGGAACAGACGATATTGTGCTTTCGCGCTCAAAAGATGAGGGTAACTCATGGAGTGAGCCTGTCAGCTGCATTGCAGACATTTTACCTGCTGACTACTACATTTTAAATAATGACAGAGTAGTATACCTTTCAACAGGCAGAATAATTTTACCTTTAGCAAGGCACTCAATTCGCACAAACACAAATAAATTTACTCCCGGTGAGCTTCTTTTTGTTTACTCAGATGACGACGGCTTTTCTTGGAGTGCCTCACTCACTGTGCTTAAATGTCCGTTCGAGGATAAAAACGGACTTCAAGAGCCCGGCATTTTCGAAAAGAAGGATGGTACTCTGTGGTGCTATATAAGAACGGGCGTAGGCTGTCAGTTTGAAAGCTTTTCGAAGGATAGTGGCATTACCTGGTCTAAGCCTGCACCAAATATATTTTTCTCATCCCCCTGCTCACCCATGCTTGTAAAAAGGGCACACGGCATAACACTTGCAATTTTCAACCCTATAACTGAGCATATTTTAAGAGATGAT
>CAJGCL010000049.1 GCA_904501675.1 Clostridiaceae bacterium | reverse complement strand
CTTGTATTTTTTTGTTATGTTGAAACCTGGGGATTTGAACCGACCCTCGCCGAAGGCGAACACAATCGGGTGTTCGCAAGTGTAACGCAGCGAATGATGGGCAGAGCCCATCAAATCCCCTCTCCGCAACCAACATTGCGAACCGGTTTAGATATCGGCGCAGAAAATCCAGTAACCACAACGGTTACTGGATTTTTTTATCTCATTTTTTTGAAGTGAAACTCGATAGATATCCTAAGCCCAAAATGGCTTTCGGGGAGGACTTGAACTAAAAAAGCGGCTTTGCAAGTGCTACTTGACAAAATCAAGTGATATATTCTTTATTTTTGCAAGACTCTCTGTTATAATCAAATCATACAAAAGGAGGCGACTTTTATGACGGTTGGCGAAAGAATACAAATGTATAGAAAACAACTTGAAATGTCCCAGGAAGAACTAGGTCAAAAGTTGCTTGTAAGCAGACAAACTATCAGTCTTTGGGAAAAAGACCAAACTATACCTACAATTGATAACTTAATAAGATTAAGAGAAATATTCGGTGTTTCGGTTGATGAAATATTAGGCTTTGAGAATATAGAGCAAAACGATGAAATTTTACCGAATGAATCGTATCAGTTTACTTTTTCAAAAGAAGAATTAAATCAAATATATCGTTTACAAAGAAGAAGTATTTACAAAAGGCTTATAATTTTCACCGTACTTTGTGTTTTGATGATTGTATTTTTTATCGGATCATCTGCGCCGGACATTATGATTGGCTTTGTTTTAGGTATGTTTCTAATCGGTGTCATTTCACATATTAAGGGGATTCGAGCTTATAGCAAGGCCTGGAAAAACAGCACAGAAAGAATTTGCAAATCTATTTATGAATACAAAGTTTTTGACAATTATATAAGTGTCAATATATATCGTGAAAACGAAAGAATTCGAGAATCAAAATGTTTCTTTACAGATATTGAACAAATTCAACAGTTCGGTAAATGGCTTTTCTTACAATTCGGCGGACAGTCGTTCATTATACGAAAAAGTGATTTAAAAGAAAACTCCGCATTTTATTCATATATGTATAAAAATCCTGCTAAGACAGTAGATACCCCAATACCAAACAAATGGAGGACTACATCGTTTTTACTATTCGTAGCTTCGTTGTTATCAATTTTAGGAGCGCTTGCTTTAGTTGGGGCGATGTCTGAGGCAAACGGACTTTTTACAGAAAATATGTGGGCATTCTTTTTGATGACGCCCATTCCTATTGCATCAATTGTTTTAGGCTATGTTTTAAAATCAAAGGGATACAAGTACAAGAAAAATATAATAGTCGGGTTTATAATGACATTTTTTCTATGTGTGTACGGATCATTTGTGTTTATTTTTTAGGATATCTAAATCGGCGCAACTCGCCAATAATGAAGGATACCCTTTTGGGTATCCTTCATTTTTTGTTATGTTGAAACTTGGGGATTTGAACCGACCCTCGCCGAAGGCGAACATAATCGGGTGTTCGCGTAGCGAATGATGGGCAGAGCCCATCAAATCCCCTCTCCGCAATAAAAAATCCCCAAGTCGTAAAGTTTGGGAATTTTTTTACTTCTTCACTCTTCACTTTTCACTATTCTCTGCAAGGCTTTGCCTTGCGTTTTTTACTTTGTAATGGTAAAATAGCGACAAGAGGTGAAACTTTTGAAAACATACAACATCTCATTGATAACGCCAAATGAAATAATCAACACAACAATAGCTATTTTTTATGATGAGAAATTATCTTCTGTGAAATTGAGTCTGTCATTTAATGGTGAAGAAATTTCAAATCAAGGTAAAGATTACTTATGGGTGGATGCCTTTGCAAATTTGCAAAAACAACTTCCCAAAAATGTGATACTAAAATGCTGTATGACCTGTCGACATGGCAATATGTGTCCCTACGGCAATGCTCCAGGAGAACTATTTTGTACTAAGGATTTAGTTATCCGGTCAAAAGAGGATATGTGCAATATATTTGACAAAGATTCCGACGGTAGCGAGATGACAAAGCGTACAAAGCATTGTACAAACACCTGCGATAATTACCAACCACAAAGCGAGAATTATTATACTTACAATGATTATTTATACCATTTAAATTTAAAGTAGGTGCTTTTATGGAACATACAGAGAATTGGATATGGCTCCCATCAGATAAATATGGAAATGAGCCCCACAACATTTATAGCTCGCTTGATAATGGTGATAAAAAAAGTGAATTTATTGTCGCAGAATTTTTGGGGAATTACGAATTCTCTTCAAAGGTTGTTTCTGCTTCTTTGCGCTTCAGCGGTGATTGCATTTTTCAATTATACTGTAACGATAAATTTATTGCCACCGGCCCTGCTTGCGTAGGCGGTGATTTTATTGGCAATGAAACATGTCGCGATAATTTCTATGCATCTACGATGGTTATTGAACCCGACTCCGCTTGTCTTCAGTTTTTCGCCCGCATTAAAGCATTACCTTCACAAGTGTGTGAGTATTCAAAAGGTCATGGCGGATTTATGCTTTCTGCTATACTTACTTTCGAGGACGGCGCACAAGAAGAAATTCATACAGATGAAAGCTGGCTTGCAAGGAAAAACGGAGCGTATACATCTGTAACCTCTTTTGACGGAAGCATTGCTCCTGATGAATATTCAAGTGCTGAAAGTATTGAAAACATATGGAATACAAAAACTGCACCTATACCTGTAAGAGAAGAAAATGAATTATTCTACGATAATAGTAAAATCCTCCTGAAACCCGGTGAAGAAAAGACCCTTTTGCTTACTCTTGATAAAATTTGGGCAGGATTTTTACACATTAACTCCGAGGCGCAAGGCGAAATACATATTGAAGCTACCTGCAAAGAGTTAAGTGAAGATGGCCCAACAGAAGATATCATTTTAAATAACACCTGCGATTACAGAGGATTTTATATGCATAGCGCAGGAAATATTACAATATGTGCAACAAATAATTCTGATAAAAATGCAACTCTTACTGTTTCTTTTATAGAAACCCACTACCCTGTTTACGATGAATGCGAAAATATAACAAGTGATGAAGAACTGAATTTAGTTCTCAATACCTGCAAGCACACCCTTAAAATCTGCCGTCAGACTCACCACCTTGATAGTCCGCGCCACTGCGAGCCTATGGCTTGCACAGGCGATTACTACATTGAAAGCCTTATGACTTTATTTTCGTTTGGTGATATGCGCCTTGCGGAATTTGACCTTATGCGTACTGCAAGAATGCTTGAACGAGAAAACGGCAGAATGTTCCACACAACATACAGCCTTATATGGGTCAGAATGCTCTATGACACATATATGGCAACAGGTAATATAAATCTTCTTGAAGACTGTAAAAAAGGCTTAGAGCTTCTTTTAAAGCGATTTGAAACCTACATTGGTGAAAGCGGTCTTATAGAAACTCCGCCAGACTATATGTTTATAGACTGGATATTTATTGACGAAATATCAATGCACCATCCGCCTAAAGCGTTGGGACAGACTTGTCTTAACATGTATTATTTCGGAGCGTTAGGCTTTGCAGAAAAGATATTTAATATATTGAATCAAAGCGAAGATGCATTCCGTTGCGCATTAAAACAAAAAAGCGTACAGGAAGCTATAAACAACAATCTTTTTGATAAAGAAAAAGGTATATATTTTATGGGACTTAACACCCCAGAAGAAGCATCGCCAACATGGAAATGGATGCCTGCAAACACTGATAAGAGATATTATCTGAAGCACGCTAATGTACTTGCCGCATATTTCGGGGTTTGCGATGACGAAACTGCAAAAGAGCTTATACGCAAGGTGATGGCAGACGAAATTGAGAGCGATTGCCAACCATATTTCCTACACTATCTGCTTGAGGCAGTATACAGACTGGGTTTAAGAGATAAATACACTCTTGAAATCATCAATCGTTGGAAAAAGCCTGTAAAAGAATGTTCAAAGGGCTTGGTAGAAGGTTTTATAGCACCTGAGCCAACATATTCCTTTGACCATAGCCACGCCTGGGGCGGAACACCTCTCTACTCTTTACCAAAGGCTTTAATGGGTCTTGAAATATACGAGTCAGGTATGAAAAAACTTACTCTCTCCCCATCGTTGCTTGGTTTAAAATCTGCTAAAGCAGAGCTTTTAACACCATACGGAAAAGTTATTTGTGAATTAAAAAATGGCAAAGAGCCTGTTATAACTTACCCAAAAGAGATGGAAGTAATAATTAAATAAAAGAAATACCGCAGAATGCTCAACAGAACATCCTGCGGTTATTTTATTCTTTAAATTCTACAAACCTATAGCTTTCAAGCGTTTGTATATATTTTGCAAGCCTTTCATAAAGAGGCTCGGCTTTATCACCGAAATGCTCCTTTACAGCTTTGCCGATTTCTGTTATATCCTTTTCACCGTCGAGAAGCGGCCATATGAAGTTGCCCATTTCGTCAAGGTGGATGTAACTGATTTTAGGCTTTTTAAAAACAGCCTGAGCAATTTTATTCATAGCACCCTTATTTTCAACGTGCAAGGTAATGTTGCCGTTTTCATCGACATCCCACTGAATATCTGCTCTTACAGGCTTTTTATCAAGATAGTTTTCTTGCTTTTCTTTTCTCATCCTTATTTACCTGATGTCTTTTTCTTTGAAAAAAGAGTGAATTTAAGGAAGGTAAGAATAATTACTGCAAGAAGAACAATTCCGCCTACGTTCATAAATGTTGAGGAAAGGCCTAATTTTGCTGAAAGGTCGATCATCTTGTCAACGCCGAAAATTGCAAGAAGCGCGAGCACGATACCAACAACACCCTCACCTGCTATCATACCTGAGCAGAAGAGAATACCATTGTTAACTGCTTCATCCTTCTTTTCCTGAGAAGCCTTCATTTTCTCAAATGCAAGACGAAGAAGACCACCGATCATAACGCATGCATTAAGCTGAACAGGAAGGTAAATACCGATTGCAAAAGGAAGAACAGGTATACCGATAATTTCAACAACAACTGCAATGCATACACCAACAATAACAAGGTTCCATGGAAGGTTACCACCCATTACGCCCTCAATAATAAGCTTCATAAGAGTTGCCTGAGGAGCGCCAAGCTCGTCTGAACCAAAGCCCCAAGCACTATCAAGAAGATAAAGTGTTCCGCCAATAGCAAGAGCTGATGCTACAACACCGATAATTTCACCATACTGCTGTTTCTTGGGTGTAGCTCCTAAAATATAGCCTGTTTTAAGGTCTTGTGATGAATCTCCGGCGATTGCTGCAACTATACAGATAATTGAACCAATTGCAATGGCGCTTGCCATACCTGCGGCACCTGTAGCACCGGTGAATTTCAATATAAGGGTTGCAATAAGAAGCGTTGCAATTGCCATACCTGAAACAGGGTTGTTACTGCTACCAACAAGGCCAACCATTCTTGAAGAAACGGTTGCAAAGAAGAAGCCAAAAACAACAATTATAGCAGCACCAAGAAGTGAAACAGGAATTGCAGGAAGAAGCCATACAACAAGTGTAAGAACAATGATTGCAATAATTACAATCTTCATATTAATATCCTGAGCTGTTCTCTCTGTTGAAGCAGCAGCACTACCTTTAACGCTCTTCATTGCGCCACCAAAGGTTTTAACAATAAGAGGAAGTGATTTAACAAGGCTTATAATACCGCCTGCTGCGAGAGCACCTGCACCGATATAACGGATATATGTGCTCCAGATAGCACTTGCGCCACCTGCTGCGAAAAGCTCGCTGATTGGCTCTGTGCCCGGGTAAAGAGTAATGTTTGCGCCGAAAAGTGCAATAAGAGGAATAATTACCATCCAGCTGAGAACACCGCCGGCAAACATATATGATGCAATACGAGGACCACAAATAAAGCCAACGCTCATTACTGCGGGATAAATCTGAGTACCGATTTCACCTGAAAAGCCTTTGAACTTCAAAGAGATTTCGCCTGCAACAAGCTTCAAGCCATCAATAATGAATTTGAAAAGTGCTGCAAAGCCCATACCTGCAAAAACCTTTGATGCGTTTGCACCACCGGTTTCACCTGCAAGAAGAACTTCTGCACAAGCAGTTCCTTCAGGGTAAGGAAGCACGCCATGCTCTTTAACAATAAGGGCATTTCTTAAAGGAATCATAAAGAAAACACCTAAAAGACCGCCAACCAAAGCAATGCTTGTAAGCTCAAGTATATCAGGCTTATCCATTTTACCTTCTGCAGCCCAAAGGAAAAGAGCCGGAAGAGTGAAAATAGCACCTGCCGCAAGAGATTCACCGGCAGAGCCTGTTGTCTGAACAATGTTACTTTCAAGCACTGAGCTTCGACGCAAAATAATACGGAACACGCCCATTGCAATAACTGCCGCAGGAATAGATGCGGAAACAGTCATACCAACGCGAAGACCGAGGTAAGCATTCGCTGCACCAAACACAACCGCAAGAAGCACACCCATTATAACTGATGCAACAGTTAATTCAGGAGTGATTTTACTTGCAGGAACGTATGGCTTAAAATCACTTTTCTTATCCATAAATTCTCCAATCTTTCTGCAGTAACCTGCAGACAATTTCATTTTTGCACAAGCCTGCTGATTATATCATAAAAAGCAAGCAACAGTCAATATTTTATATACTTTTCTCCAAAACAGCTACAACAACCTTAAACAAATTTTCTGTTGAAGATATACTCAAACGCTCATTGAAGGTATGAACATCAAACATATTCGGTCCAACGGAAATACAATCAAGATTCTCAATTTTGGAGTCAAACACACCACATTCAAGACCTGCATGAATTGCCTCAACATTAGCATCTGCACCATAGTGATCACGGTAACAGCTGCAATACAACTCTCTTAAAGGAGAGTCCGCTTTATACTCCCAGGATGGATAGCTGCCTGAAACTTCAATTTCACAGGGAACATTACTGAAAAATGCTGTCATTTTATCCTGAAGAAAATCTATAGCAGTTTTCTTATTGCTTCTGAATGAATAATGGAAAAGTATGCTATCCTCATTTGTTTTAAGTATGCCCAGATTCATTGAGGTTTCAACAAGACCTTCTATTTCTGCGCTCATATCAACAACACCCTGAGGAGATGTAACAAGTGAACGTATAACAGCTTTTTTTGTTTCTTCAGGTAAAACAAATGCATCCTCACTATCTGCAACTGCGATTTCATAGAAGAACTCAGGCTCTCTTGCAAAAATTTCCGCTTTTATTGATTGAAGGTATGCTTCTGATTTATTCAGGAAAGCATCTTTATCTTCAACAAGAAGCTTTGCAATACAAAGGTTAGTTATAGCGTTCGCTTTATCTCCACCATCAACTGAAATAAGGTTAACACCGTTATTGTCTCTGAAATGATTTAAAACTCTACCCATAAGGATATTGGCATTCACCCTGCCCTTATGGATTTCAACACCTGAATGTCCTCCCTGAAGTCCTTTAAGAATAAGCGAAACAGGATATCCTGTTTTTTTCATTCTATTAAACGGAAGATTCACTTTGAAGTATCTGCCACCTGCACAGGAAACAGTAACTATATTATCTTCCTCTGAGTCAAGGTTGATCATCTTTTTACCCTTAAGAACAGAGCAATCAAGGCTTCCTGCACCGAGAAGACCTATTTCCTCGTCAACAGTAAAAATTGCTTCAATTGGCGGATGCTTATAATCTTTGTTTTCAAGTATTGCAAGAATCATTGCAACAGCAATACCGTTATCTGCACCAAGAGTTGTACCCTCTGCTTTTACAAAATCACCATCAATATATGGTCTTATACATTCAGCAGAAAAATCAATTTCTGTGTTTTCTGATTTCTGGCACACCATATCGAGATGACCTTGAAGAATTACTGGTTCAGCGTTTTCGTACCCCTGTGATGCAGGCTTGAAAATTACTACATTATCAGAATTATCACGGATATATCTGAAAAAATTTTCTTTTGCAAACTCCTCGCAGAAATCGGCTATTCTTTTCATATCCCCTGAGCCATGAGGAATGGAACATATTTTTTCGAAATAATGAAAAACACGTTTTGGTTCTAAGTTTGAAAGCTTCATATAATTACCACCCTTATAAAGTGAACTTTAGACTTATGAATTATACCATAACCGGTTAATCATATCAATAATAAATATCTGTTAAAACAAGTTGACACAAACAAGTAATATTCAACAATAAAATTACCTAAAATATGTTGATTTTTACGAAAAATAGTTTTATAATACAATTGTTTAATAAGCAAATCAGGATTCGAGGCGAAATTTATGAATATATGGCATGATATAAATCCGGAAAGAATATCCCGCTCATCGTATGCTGCTGTTATTGAAATCAGCAAGGGCAGCAAGATGAAATATGAGCTTGATAAGGAAACCGGTCTTTTAAGGCTTGACCGTGTGCTTTACACATCTACACACTACCCTGCAAACTATGGTTTCATTCCAAGAACCTACGCAAAGGATAATGACCCACTCGATGTTCTTGTGCTTTGCTCAGAACAGATTGAGCCTATGGCAATAGTTGAATGTTACCCTATAGGCGTTATTACAATGCTTGATAACGGTGCTGCTGACGATAAGATTATTTCAATCCCTTTTAATGACCCAACATACAATACATACAAGGATATAAGCCAGCTTCCACCCCATGTTTTTGACGAAATGAAGCACTTTTTCTCTGTATACAAAACCCTTGAAAGCAAGGAAACTGCTATCGACGAGGTTAAGGGCGTTCTGGACGCTGTTTCTATTATTGAAGATGCTATTGAAGCATATAAGGAAAAATTTGAAAAATAAGATAAATTTCTCTATTTTTCTTTAAAAATCACTTGCAATTAAAGTATGTTTATGATACTATATGTGAATGTATGAATGAAAAAAGGAGGTGCTCACGCGAATGGCAAACATTAAATCTGCAAAGAAGAGAGTTCTTGTTAATGCAACAAAGGCTGCGAGAAACAAGGCTACAAACTCAGCTCTCAAAACTGCTATTAAGAAAGCAAACGCAGCTATCGAATCAGGTGATGCTAACAAGGCAGAAGCTGTTAAGGTTGCTGTTAAGAAGCTTGACCAGGCAGCTGCTAAAGGTCTTCTTCATAAGAACAACGCAGCTCACAAGAAGTCACAGCTCGTAAATAAGCTCAACAAGTCAAACTAATTTAACTTTTTGAGATGAAGAAAAACCCCCGTAACAATGTGTTACGGGGATTTCTTTTTGCCTAAATTTATAATTCATATTATCAAACTTGCTCTGCTATATCGAGAATAAGGCGTTCTGTTTTCTCCCAGCCAAGACATGGGTCGGTTATTGATTTACCGTAAACGCCATCCCCTATTTTCTGAGCACCATCTTCAATATAGCTTTCAATCATAAAGCCCTTTACAAGCTTTTTAATATCATCATTATGAGCGCGACTATACATAACATCCTTTGCAATACGAATCTGCTCAAGGTGCTTTTTGCCTGAGTTTGCGTGGTTTGTATCAACAATGCAAGCGGGATTTTTAAGGCCGGCCTTAGCATATTCATTACTTAAATTTGCAAGGTCTTCATAATGGTAGTTCGAGATATTATGACCATCTCTGTCCACAAGTCCGCGCATAATAGCGTGTGCGAGCGGATTGCCCTCACTCTCAACCTCCCAACCACGATAAATAAATGTATGACTGCTCTGCGCTGCTGTGATTGCGTTCATCATAATAGAAAGATCGCCACCTGTAGGGTTTTTCATACCAACAGGAATATCAAAACCACTTGAGGTAAGTCTATGCTCCTGATTTTCTACAGAACGCGCACCAACCGCAACATATGAAAGTATATCTGAAAGATATCTGAAATTTGCAGGGTAAAGCATCTCATCAGCACAAGAGAAGCCATATTCACTTAAAGCACACATATGCAAATCTCTTATGGCGATAATTCCGTGAAGCATATCAGGCTTTTCGTTAGGGTCTGGCTGGTGAAGCATACCCTTATAGCCTGCACCTGTTGTACGAGGCTTACCTGTATATATTCTTGGGATTATAACAATTTTATCCTTGACCTTTTCACGAATCTCTGCAAGACGTGAAATATACTCAAGCACTGGCTCCTTTGAATCTGCTGAGCAAGGGCCGATAACAAGTATAATCTTATCTGATTCACCTGTAAAAACCTTTTTGATTTCTGCATCATTTTTTGCTTTCTGATCCGCCATTGCCATAGTTAAAGGAAACTGTTCTTTAATATCCATGGGAATAGGGAGTTTTCTTTTGAAATTCATACTCATTTTTATGCCTCCCAAACTACTTTTTATCAAATAATGCTCTGCGCTCGGTTGAATTGCGCATCATTTTTCTCATTTCTTCAACGTTTTCTGTTTCAAGCATTGTTTTTAGTTCTATAAATTTATCAATAAAATTATTCATCTGCTCAAGAAGTGCAGATTTGTTTTCGATAAACAGCTCGCTCCACATTATATCGTTAATACGAGCTATTCGGGTAAGGTCTCTGAAGGAGTCGCCTGTAAACTTTTCAAGATTCTCTTTATCATTGCATGTCATAAGAGTAATGGCTATACAATGGGTAAGCTGAGAAAGGAAGCCTATCATTTCATCGTGCTCTTCAGGTGAAAGAGTTGTAACATTTGAAAAGCCCAGCAATCTGCCTAACTCCATACAGGTATTGATCGCTTCAGGTGTATTTTTAGCTGTAGGTGTAACAATGTAGTTTGCACCTGTAAACAGTTTATCTGTACTGTTTTCTACGCCCGAAACCTCACGACCTGCCATTGGATGAGCTGCTATAAATTCTACGTCGGGACGAAGAATTCCCTGCACCTTATACACTATACTACACTTAATGCCTGTTACGTCTGTGATAAGTGCTCCGCTCTTTAAAAGAGCCTGATTTTTCTCAATCCACTCAACAAAGATATGAGGGTATAAAGCGAATATTACTATATCTGCTTCACCTATTATTCTTTCATCAAGTTCAATTGAACCCTCATCAATCAAGCCTTCTTTTAATGCATAATCTATAGAGCTTTGCTCCTTTGTTATAGCGCTTATGTGAAATCCGAATCTTTTTAAAATTCTGGCATAGCTACCGCCTAAAAGACCGAGACCAACTATTAATATTCTTTTGTTTATATTTACTATCACTGTATTTTCACCTCAGCTCCAAGATTTTTTATATCATCAAAAAATCCCGGATAGCTTTTTTTGACTGCCTCTATGCCATCAATTTCCCCACCATACTTTGAAAGTATAAGAGATAACGCCATAACAATACGATGGTCGTTGTGCCCATTAAGAGAGGATGTGCTTTTTTGTAAATTCTGCTTTGGAACTATTATTGTATTCTCACCAAAAATCAGCCCTCCCGAAAGTTTACAAAGCTCCTCGTGCATAGCTTGCCCTCTGTCGCTCTCCTTAAGGCTTAAACGCTCTGTACCAACAAGTGTTGCACCATTTTTAATCGACGCAAGGGCTATCAGCACAGGACCAAGGTCGGGACAATCAGAAATATCCAGAACAGGTACGCCTTTTAATATTTCTTCAAAATACTTTTTATATACTTTATCACCCTGAACACTGTCTTCGTTAAGATTTTCTATTACAATAGTTGAACCTATATAATTAAATGCATCAAGAAAGGCTGCATTTGAATAATCGCCCTCTACCCTGCCTGAAAAAGATTTGAAACATGATTTTTTTATAGAAATGTTAAATTCATCTTCAAAATCAATATTTACTCCAAACGCCTTTAAAGAAGCTATTGTAAGATTTATATATGACTTGCTCTCGAAAGGCGGAATAACACGAATAGATGAATCTTCATTGAGATACACAAGAGAAAATATAAGTCCTGTAATAAACTGACTGCTTATATCGCCTCTTATTTCGTACTGACCACTTTTGAATTCACCACAAACTGTTAATGAGCAGTCTGTCTTTTCAAATTTGAAGCCGTAGCTACGGCATAAATCCTCATATACATCAAGCGGTCTTTGAAAAAGCCTTTGGCTACCTTTAAAAGTGATTTCTTTTCCAAGACACAAAGCAATTGGAATAAAAAACCTTAGAGTACTGCCACTTTCCCTGCAATCAAGCACACGCTCTGTTGTTTTCATAAAGCCCTCGG
The DNA here is from genome assembly GCA_904501675.1 of Clostridiaceae bacterium. Classification (GTDB taxonomy): domain Bacteria; phylum Bacillota; class Clostridia; order Oscillospirales; family Acutalibacteraceae; genus DTU089. Next base: position 1,901 of record CAJGCL010000049.1, on the reverse strand, counting down.
GATTTACAGTAACGGTATCACCATCAATATGTATTTCGGCACCCAAGGATTTAAGACAATCAATTGTTGCAAGAATATCTTCACTATAATCAACACCTAATATTGTGCTTTTTTCTTTTGATAGTGCTGCACCTATAAGATATCTGTGTGCTAAGCTCTTTGATGGCGGTGCACCTACACGCCCCTCAAGCTTATACGCTTTAAAGATTGCTTTCATATCATTTACCTTCTATCAGACAATCTATTGCTTCAAGATACCCATCTGTACCCTTACCACAAATTGTTTTGAAGCAAGCTTCTCTTATATAGCTTATCTTCCTAAAATCTTCGCGAGAAGAAACATCTGAAATATGCACCTCAACTGCAGGAATTGACACAGCTTTAAGAGCATCTAAAATAGCGATACTTGTATGGGTATATGCACCCGGATTTATAACGATACCATCATAAAGTCCATATGCAAACTGAATCATATCTACAATATCGCCCTCGTGATTAGACTGAAAGCAGCGCACATATACGTTCTTTTCTTTTGCATAAGTTTCTATTTTCTCAACAAGCGAGCTATATGTTTCTTTACCATAAATACCAGGCTCCCTTATACCAAGCATATTGATATTAGGGCCATTAATCACAAGTATATCCATAAAAATCTGCCTCGATTCTTTTTGCCACCTCTTCAACACTACCTGTTCCGTCAACAATAACATCGGCATATTCTGTGTAAAGTGTATAGCGTTCTTTGTACCTTTTCTCAAGGTCTGCTTTGTTACTTGAAAGCGGTCTGTCGCCTGTAGCAACAAGCATTTCCAGTGGTCTGTCAATAAAATAAACTCTGCCATTACCCTTAAGGGCTTCAATATTTTTCTTATTAAGCACTGCGCCACCGCCTGTTGCGATAACCTTTTTATTTTCTTTTGAAATCTCAAAAATTATTTCATTTTCTTTTTCTCTGAAGAAGAATTCACCTTTTTCTGAGAAGATATGTGATATAGACATACCAACAGATTCAACAATCAGATTATCTGTATCCACAAAATCTTTTGAAAGATTTTGAGAAAGAATTTCACCTATAGATGTTTTTCCGCTTGATGGCATACCTATAAGTACAATATTCATTTTATCTTTATAAAGTTTTTTGAAAACTTCTTCTACTCTACTATTATTTATGGGAGCATCAATAAACTTTTCAACCGCGTAAGCTGCCTGAGAAACAAGCATATAAAGACCACCAACAGCGGTAATACCACGTTCATTGGCATCAACAACAAGTTGAGAGGATAGCGGATTATAAACTGCATCAAAAACCGCCTGAACACAGGGAAGTTTATTAAGCTCCACAGCAGATTTTCCCGTATCGGGATACATTCCGCAAGGAGTTGTGTTTATTATAATTTCAACATCGCTGTAAGCTTCATACAATTTATCGTATGTTATGTAGCTTTCCTTTTTTTCTCTTGATACTCTGAGCACTGGTAAAGCCTTCATACTTTCAGCTACAGCAACAGCAGTATTTGAGGTTCCGCCTGAGCCTAAAATTGCAACACTTTTACCTCTAAGGGATACATTTTGCCTTTCAATAAGTGCTTTAAGACCATAAAAATCTGTATTGTAGCCGTAAATCTTACCGTTTTTATTAACAATTGTATTAACGGCACCTATCGTCTTAGCTTCATCAGAAATCCAATCAAGAAATGGTATAACATCCTTTTTGTAAGGGATTGTAACGTTAATTGCTTTAAAATCTTTTTCGGTCATATAGACCTTTAAATCATCCGGAGTAAGTTCTTTGAGCTGATAATCATAGTCTGTAAGAGCGTTATGTATTTCCTTAGAAAAGCTATGACCTAAATGCTCACCTATGCAACCATATTCCATTTTAAGCACCTAACCAATCTGTG
>CAJGCL010000048.1 GCA_904501675.1 Clostridiaceae bacterium | reverse complement strand
CTGAGCCATATCGTCTTTAGAGGTTACCTTTGTAAAACGAACTTCTTTGCCCTTAAGAGCAGAAAGCTGAGACGGAGCAGTAAGGCCTGAAATTTCTTCAAGTGCTTTAACTGTACTGAACTCGTCATCATAAACCTTTGGATCACTTTCAACTGCAGAAAGAACTGCCTTTGAGAACTTGAATGGAGAAGCAGTTGAAGCAACTACAACAGGAGTTTTATCGCCTGTTGCCTCAATATATGAGTTACATACATTAATACCAACTGAAGTATGAGTATCTGCAAGGTAATCGTATGTCTTATATGTTTCTCCAATCGTTGCTTTTGTTGCAGCATCGTCGCAACAGCCTGCTGCAAAGAGAGACTGAATCTGAGACTTAACATCGTCAGAAATTATATATTTACCGTCTTCCTTAAGAGCGGAGAACCACTCATTTATTGTTGCGTCATTTCTGCCACAAAGGATATAGAGAAGTCTTTCAAGGTTTGAAGAAATAAGAATATCCATTGAAGGAGATGTTGTTGCAAAGAAGCTACGATTTCTGTCATAAACACCGGTGTTAATGAAATCTGTAAGAACGTTATTGGCATTTGATGCGCAGATAAGCTTATTAATCGGAATACCCATTTCCTTTGCAAAGTATGCAGCAAGAATATTACCGAAGTTACCTGTAGGAACAACTACATTTATTGGGTCGCCGAACTTAACATCGCCACTGTTTACCATATCGCAATACGCGGAAACATAGTAAACAATCTGAGGTGCAAGTCTGCCCCAGTTAATTGAGTTTGCAGATGAAAAAACAAGATCGTTTTCTTCAAATCTTTTAAGAATCTCCTGATTTGTGAAGATAGATTTAACGCCTGTCTGAGCATCGTCAAAGTTACCCTCAATAGCGCAAACACCTACATTTGCACCCTCCTGAGTTGTCATCTGAAGCTTCTGCATCGGGCTTACGCCGTCTACAGGATAGAAAACAAGAATCTTTGTTCCTGCAACATCCTTAAAGCCTTCAAGAGCAGCTTTACCTGTATCACCTGAGGTTGCAACAAGAATTACGATTTCTTTATCCTTAAGATTCTTTTTAGCTGAAACTGTAAGAAGATATGGAAGAATCTGCAAAGCCATATCCTTGAATGCACAAGTAGGACCCTGGAAAAGCTCGAGGATACTTACATTATCGTGAAGCTTTACAACAGGTGCAACTGCCTTTGATGCAAACTTACCATCTGCATAGGCACCATCTACGCAATAATCAAGCTCCTCCTTTGAAAAGTCAGTAAGATAAAGACCAAGAACTTTTTTTGCTCTTTCTTTATAATCTGCACTGCAAAGAGCCTTTATATCTTCAGAAGAAAGCACAGGAATGCTTTCGGGAATATAGAGACCGCCTTCCTTTGAAATACCGTCTGCAATAGCCTTAGAAGCAGACACCTTTACCGAATTATCTCTTGTTGAAGTATAAAACATTTAAACACATCCTTAAAGGGAATAACCCTATTACTCCATTTTCGATTTATTTTAACAAAGTAACAGAGAAAAGTCAAGGCATTTCAAGGGTTTATAAGGTTTTTCAGGCAGTAAAAGGGAAAGAATCATCTCCATTGGAAATATAGTTAAAAATCTTCATTAAAGCGTGTAAGAAATTGATTTTTTTTACCTCTTGTAAAGCAGTTAATTTATACTCGCCCACCTTTTCATCACCTACAAAAACAGTAGCGTTTCCTAAGGTCTGCCCTTTTGCAACAGGAGCCTCCACATTTTCGCAAAGTTTCACGTCAACTCTTACCTTTTCTCTATCACCTTTCTTTATCAAAACAGGCTCCAAGGAAGGTATATTTACATCCACAACAGTTGAGAGTCCATCAATTACAGGAACAAGATTCACGGAATTTTTATCAATCTGTGGTAAAAGTATTGTGTAATTCGAAAAGCCCCAGTTAAGCATTTTTTTAGCTGTTTCAAATCTATCGTTGCTGTTAGCACTGCCCATCACAACTGCTACAAGGTGCAAATTATCCCGTTTGGCGCTTGCGCTTACGCAACAACCGGCCTTTGCGGTTGTGCCAGTTTTAAGTCCTGTTGTACCTTTATAAAACCTTACCAATTTATTTGTGTTTACAAGCTCTGTTTCACCTGAGCGAAGAGAATCCATCCATACAGTTGTGTAATCAATAATAAAGTCATATTTTAAAAGCTCTCTTGACATAATTGCTATATCACGTGATGTTGTAAGATGCGCCTCTGTTGTATCATCAAGACCTGTAGCATTGACAAAATTTGTGTTTTCCATTTTCAGTTCTTTTGCTCTCTGGTTCATTAAATCAATAAACGCTTCCTCGCTACCTGAAACATATTCACCAAGAAGAGTTGCCGCATCGTTTGCACTGCCGATAACTGTTGCCCTGAGGAGTTCGTCAACAGTCATCTGTTCTCCCGGTTCAAGCCATATCTGTGAACCGCCTTTGGATGCGGCATTTTCTGAACAGGAAACCTTATCTGTAAGAGATATTTTTTTACTGTTTATAGCCTCTGCCACAAGAAGAATAGTCATAATTTTTGTTACAGATGCAGGGAAAAGCTTTAAATCCGCATTATATTCCATTAACACCTCACCTGTAGCAACGTCCATAAGCACTGCGGACTTTGCTCTTATATCAACAGGGAGTTTTGAAAGATCTTCCTTATTTTCAACGGAAGCAGTAAAGGACGCAGGAAGAGTTATTTCCTCCTCACCTTTAACAACATTGCCACCCATTGCAGACACACACAATAAATTGACTATCAAAATTAAACTAAAAGTAAAAATAAAAGCCTTTCTCATATAATTCACCTCGTGAAACTATATGAGAAAGGTTAATGGTTTTATTCACAAACAAGGCATACCCAGCCATTATCTTCTATACGTTCTTTCAGAACAAGGCCCGCATTTTGAAGAGCAAGGCACACTTCATCTGCTCTTGTATCTATTATACCTGAAGCAATAAACTTTGCGCCTGGTTTCATAAATGCACGCACCTGAGTGCTGAAAAGAATAATAATATCTGCCACAATGTTTGCAACAACAACATCGTATTGCTTTGTAACCTTATCTGCAAGGTCGCCACAAACAAATGAGAGTTCAGGATGCTTAAGGTTATTCATTAATCCGTTTTCTTTTGCAGTTTTAACGGCTAACGGGTCAATATCAACACCAAAGCCCTCTTTTGCACCCAAAAGCATTGAAGCAATTGCAAGAATACCGCTACCGCAACCGATATCAAGAACTGTATCGCCGTCTTTTATAATTATATCAAGAGTTTCAAGGCAAAGGCGTGTTGTTTCGTGAGTACCTGTACCGAAAGCAGCTCCCGGTTCAATATTAAGAACAGCTCTGTTACCGCTATCGTAATCATCTATCCAGACTGGTCTTACAAAAAGCCTTTCGCCTATTGATTGGGGTTTGAAGAATGCTTTCCACTTATCCTGCCAATCGTCTGAATTAACGCCACCTGTTTCAATTCTGTGAGAAATACTTTCTGCATTAAGTCTTTCTGAAATAAATGAAACTGCTTCCGCGGGATTGTTACCTTCTTCAATAAAAACGTGGATTATAGATTCTTCTCTGTTTTTATTAAGCAAATCTTCATCTATAAGGTCAATATGGGCAATTTCCCACGCACCTTGCTCCAGATCGCTGTAATCCTCAATGTAAATACCATAAGGTACAGTCATAATCGCAACAGAAGACGCTCTTTCAGTATCTTCCGTTTTAACAAATATTTTTACTTCTGTATATTCCATTTAGCACCTCAATACTTATTGTGAACATCTTCTGCAAAGCAAAGGCAGTCTTTGATTTCAAGTACTGTACCATCATCAAGCACTGCTTTACCGCTTAATCTGCCGAACACCTGATGCTGATCTGTGATTATGAACTTAACATCAATCTTTGCAGCTCTGTCAAGGATGGGTACAAAGTTCATTTCAAATCTGCCATCGCTTGAAGTGAATGTCCAAGGATCCGTGTAACCGGAGGCAGGAATATTGAATATAACGTCATCAAGTTTATGGCATTTACCATCGTAGAAAAGCATGTTTTCGCTTGCAGCTGTAGTATCACCAAAGCCGTAGCCAATATTAAAGCCAAAAGGCTTGCCGTTAACTGTTGCGTTACCTGAACCCCAATACCATGTATTGTCATAAGTCCACACACCACGACCCCAGTCAAGAGTACCATAGTCAATTTCAGGATTTAATTCATATGTAACGCCATCATATTCAATTGTACCGCTTGCGCGCATACAGTTGATTTTCTGATTATAGTAGAAAGCTGTTTTCTTCTCTTTCCAAGGAGTTGCAATAACCATTGTATCCATGGTCGGCTGAGCGAGAGTAATGTTGCATTTAAGCGTTTTTCCCTCGTGGAAATTCTTGTAATCGCAGAAAATCACTCGCTTATCCTTGCCTGCATCAAAATGCATATCGAGGCGTTTATCTTTATATTTTGTTACACCTGAAACGCTTGATGTCGGAAGTTTTAATTTACCCATTGGGAAAGCATTAAGAATTGTTTCTGTATGCTCCCATGGGTTTTCACCCAAGTCAAGGAAAGATGCTGACTGAAGACCAATATAGCCATCATCAGAAATTGTAAATGCAACTGCAATATCGTGCTCTTCAGAAACCACAAGATAATAATCCCATTCTTTGATTCTGAATTTTGGAGCTTTAATATCTGCACGGCTATATTCCTGAACAAGCTGTTTTGACCAACCCGGTTCTCTTAAAGAGCCATCTTCCTTTAAAAGCTTCTGCACATTTGTTACTTCATGATTTCTCATTCTGCACCCTCCCGAAATTAATTTTCTTTATCAATAATGTTGGCTGACGGTTCAACATTGAGTCTGCCGTGATTATAAAAACGCCTGTTATCAAGCATCCACAAACGATTTGTAAACTCACCTTTTGCAACATCCTTTACAGCATCTGCCATTTCATAAACATTAGCATCAAAAAGGTCAAGCTGACTAAGAACCTCTGCTTCAATAAAGCTTGGTCTTACTGCTGCGCCAAATTCCAGTTTACCATGGTGAGAAATAAGCATATGCTGAAGAAGGATTTTCTTTTCACTATCTATACCTAACTCATCACATTTTCTGCCTACATCTTCTGCACCCATAACAAGATGGCCAAGAAGCATACCCTCAACAGTATGACCATCTACCATACCTGTTGAGCCTACACTATATTCGCGAAGTTTCGCAATATCGTGAAGGATTGCACCTGAGAGAAGAAGTTCTCTGTCTATACAAGGATAGATTGAACAAACACTTTCTGCAAGGCGCACGATTGAAAGCGTATGATAAAGAAGACCGCCACGCATTGCGTGGTGAAGTTTTTCTGCTGCAGGGAAAGTGAGAAGCTCGTCTTTATTGTCGGCAAGCATAGAAAGAACAACGTTTTTCAGTTCTTCATCCTGAAAATTAGCTACCAAACGCACAATTGTATCAAGCATAATTTCGCCATCGCAATCTGCAGATTTTATAAAATCTGAAATATTAACATTATCGTTCATATTAGTCTCGCGGATTCGCTGAATTATGAATTGCTCGTTGCCGTTATACTGCTGAAGTGTACCGCGCACCTTAACTATAGTGTTTACTGCAGGAAGAGGAATTACATCTTCTCTGTAATCCCACATTTTTGCAAATGTTTCACCATCTTTATCAGCAAGAACAATATCAAGATAAAACGTACCGTTTTTGGCACTTTTTTTATCACAAGATTTAACTAAACCGAAGCCTTCTACAAAACCCGGTTTTTCACACTGTGTAAAATTCATAGCACACCTCTGACTAATTTATTCCTAATATATTTCTTATTACATACGAGCACAAAAGATAACCTGCAACAGGTGGAGTAAAGGACATTGAGCCGGGAACCGAAAGTTCCGTTTTAACAGGCTCTTCCTTTGAATAAACAACAGGAAGATGAGTGATTCCTCTTTTCTTTAACTCCCTGCGCATTACTCTTGCTAAAGGACAGACGCTTGTTTTAGATATATCAGAAATTTCAAGCATTTCCGGATGAAGCTTGTTTCCTGTACCCATTGATGATATAAGCGCAACACCTGCTTGACTACACCTTACCGCGAGTTCCAGCTTTGCTGTAACATTATCAATACAATCAACTGCAAAATCATATTTTGATAGATCTATTTCCCTTGATGTTTCAGGAAGATAAAATAAATCATATTTTATAACTTTCAAATGAGGATTGATTGACAAAAGTCTTTTTTCAGCTGCATCTGTTTTTCGAATACCAACAGTTTCAGTTGTAGCAATAAGTTGGCGGTTGATATTTGTTATATCAACAACATCTTTATCTACAAGCGCGATCGTTCCTACCCCTGACCTAACAAGCGCTTCGCATACCGCACCGCCTACTCCGCCAAGGCCAAAAACAATAACAGACGATTTATTAAGCTTTTTAAAATTATCCTCACCGATTACACCTATTGTGCGTGAAAATTTTTCGTCCATTTTCCACCTACTAAATTTTAGTTATATTTTAATTATAATATTATACAGACGAATGTCAAATAATAAATGTGTAAATTTGGCAGAAAAGTTGGTTTTTCATGAAAAAAAGAGTTTTATGCTTTGGACTTACCATAAATATACTGTTCCTATGTTTATGCGGTAGATTATTTTCTTTATCTGTTTTGCATAAAGAAGTCTCTTCACAACAAGGAACAAGGGTTAAAGAAATAGCCGTTAAAAGAGGCTATATTTATGACAGAAATCTTATACCGATAGCTACAAGCACACAAAAATATGCCGTATGCATCAAACCAACAACACTTGCTTTAAAGCAACTGAGAAACATAATAGAAGAAAAGAAAACGTTGGAGCAACTCACCAAAGGATGGCTTGTAATCAAGAAAACAGATAATCCCAGCAACTACGAGAATTGCGAAGATATGAAACCACTTCCATTGATTGATAATCGTTCAAGTCCCCTTCTTACTCATATTATTGGCTACACCGACGCAAGCGGTAATGGTGTTTGCGGAATTGAAAAATATTACAATGAATATTTCAAAAAAACAGGTGGCACTCTTGAAATTGCCTACTCAGCTGATGCAAACGGCAGAATGCTTACAAACGAAGCAGCGGAGATTCGTGATAATAATTATTACAATAAAAGCGGTATTATTTTAACAATTGATATAAAACTTCAGGAAATTCTGGAAAAAGCATTGATAAATGGCAACATACAAAAGGGAGCAGGCGTTATTTTAGACACTAAAACAAACCAGATTCTTGCCTGTGCTTCATTACCTGACTACGACATCAATAATATTAGTGCTGATTTAAGCAATGAAGATTTGCCATTTATAAACAGAGCATTTTCAGCTTTTCCTGTTGGCTCTGTTTTTAAGGTCGTTACTGCGGCAGCATCACTTGAAAATAATATTCTCCCGGCAGAATATGAATGTAACGGGGAAATCACTTTCAACGGAAACACTTTCCATTGTAGCAAAACAGACGGCCATGGAAAAATTGATTTCAACTTAGCACTGGCTAAATCCTGCAACCCGTATTTTATTAATTTAGGAGTTAAAACAAGAGCAGACAAGATTATTGATATGTCCAAGCTTTTTCATTTAGGCGAAAGCATTGATTTCGGTAATTCATACATGACAGACTCAGGTGTTTTACCATGTGTTAATGAATTCAAATGCGATGCTGATACAGGAAATTTCGCTTTCGGTCAAGGACGTTTTACTGCAACGCCCATTCAAATTGCAGCAATATTTTCCTGTATTGGAAATGGCGGTTATTATATTAGACCAACCCTCATAAAAGGGACTACAGATATAAACGGCACCCTCACCGAAACCAAGAGTGCCGAAAGAGAAAAAATATTAAAAATCCCCACCTGTAACACAATAAAAAACGCTTTAGAATACACTGCAACAGATGGCACAGGCACCATGGCAAAAAGCGAATTTTACACCTGTTGCAGCAAAACTGCCACCGCTCAAAGCGGTCAATATGATAAAAATGGAAACGAAATTAAATTTTGTTGGTTTGCAGGATTTTTCCCAAAAGAAAATCCGCAATACACTATCTGCATACTGAAGGAGCAAGGCTCTTCAGGCGGTAGTGATTGCGGACCTATTTTCAAGGAAATTGCTGAAAATATTTTATTTGATTTCTAAAACTCTCTGAGCACCAAGCATCACGCCGATTTTGCCACTGTGGAAGTTTAGACCACCCTGAAGCCACACTGCGTAAGGCTCTCTGAGAGGTGCATCTGCAGAAAGCTCTATTGATGAACCGTTTGTAAAAGCGCCTGCCGCCATAATAACGTCGCTGTCATAACCCGGCATCGCCCAAGGTTCAGGCACAACAAAGCTATCTATAACTGAACCACTCTGAAGACCCTGACAAAAAGCGATAAGCTTTTCTGGTGTAATAAGCTTTATGCTCTGTATAATATCTGCTCTATTTTCATCAGAACCAGGAGATACCTCATAGCCCATTTCTTCAAAAAGTGCTGCGGTGAAAATTGCAACCTTAAGAGCTTCACCTGTAACATGAGGAGCGTGGAAAAGACCCATAAATATGTCCCTTGAATTACCAAGAGTTGCACCAACCTCACGACCTACACCCGGAGTTGTCATTCTATATGTGCATAGCTCAACAAGGTCTTTTCTGCCTGCTATATAGCCACCGCACTTTGCAATTCCGCCACCCGGATTTTTAATAAGTGAGCCTGCAAAAAGGTCTACACCTGCCTCTGAAGGTGTATTATATTCAGTAAATTCACCATAGCAGTTATCCATCATTACAAATGCACTACTATTGCTCTTTATAACCTTAACGAGTTTTTCTATTTCGCTATGTAAAAGAGATGGCCTGAGGCTATAACCTCTTGAGCGCTGAATGTATGTGGCTTTATATGATTTTTCTTTTATTGCTTTTTCAATACCCTCATAATCAGGTGTGCCATTAGGAAGCAGTTCCACAATATCAAAGTTTACACCAAAATCCTTAAGCGAGCCCATACCCTCACCTGTTAAGCCGATAACAGAATGAATTGTATCGTATGGTGTACCCGTAACGCAAAGCACATTATCACCGGGACGAAGAACGCCAAAAAGCATTACCGCAAGAGTATGAGTACCGCTTGCAAAGCTATGACGGATTATAGCATCCTCCGCACCAAAAATTTCGGCGGTAAGTTCATCTAAAACCTCTCTGCCTCTATCTCCGTAGCCGTAGCCTGTAGAGGCTACAAAATGGCTTTCGCAAACGCCATTATTTATAAAGGCCTTAAGTACTCTTTGCTGATTAAATTCTGTTAATTTATCAATCTCTTCAAATTTTTTTTTACACTTTAAAAGTGCTTTTTCTGAAAGATTTTTAATTTCTTCACTAAACTCAAAAAAAGACATTTTTACTCTTCCCTCTTCACATAAATTTCTCCGCACACAGAAAAACCAATGTTCTCATATAATTTTATATTTTTATCTTCACACCAAAGGTATGCGATGTTAACATTTTCCTTTTTTAGTTCACTCAAAAGAGCTTTAACACATTTAGTTGCATAGCCTTTATTTCTATAGTTTTCGACTGTGAAAACCCCTGCAACAACACCTGTTTTCCCATACATAAATGGTGCAATTGCGCAACTGACAGGAATAGATTTTTCTTCTAAATACACACCAAATGCACAAGAATTATTAATTTTTCTTGAAATAACAGGATACCACACATCAAAAGAACCATTTTTGGAAAGGAGTTTAAAAACATTTTCATAATCCGCTAACCTTGAGGCAGAATTAAGAAGATTTGCTTTTATGGTAACTTCTGTATAGGTGTTAACTTTTAAAACAACACGTTTTTCAAGGCTGAATCCTTCAAAAAAGAAATCGGATAAAACATTTTGTATCCCATTGAACCCCAAAAAGAGAGAAAGCTCTTCAACCTCTACATTTTCGCTTAATCTGCATATGGTTGCGGTTACTCCACGAATAGAAATCAAAAGCGTTTTTTCGCTTTCTATCTCCTGATAATAAGCACCGTCGAAATTGTTGGAAGCAAACTTAAAATCTGTTTGAATTACAGACATAAACGGCGGAAATCCGCCGTTTATGTCTGTAAATTCAGTTATCTTTTTAATCATATTTCGCAGCCGCCGTGGCTTCTTACTTTAAGTATGTAACAAGACTTTTCACCAAGAATTTTGCTCATTGCAGAAACAAAACTTTCTGTTTCACTAACAGGAACAAAAGCCTGGATTGTACCTGCGAAGCCACCGCCATGAACACGGTATGCTCCCTTACCCTTAAGAAGCTCCTCCGCAACGCAAAGAGCAAGTGCTACAGGCTGTTCTGCAGGGTTTGTAAGCGTAAAGCAGTTCTGGTTATACATATATGATGATTTACCGCTTTCAATAATCGTTGCTTTGAAAGCCTCGAAATCATCGTTTGAAAGAGCATCAGAAAGGCGTTCAACACGCTTATTCTCATTATAGAAATGAATAGCTCTTTCTATAGCTCTATCCCCTGTTTTCTTGCGGATATCGCCGATATTTGCCATAACATCTGCTTCAGGAACCTGACGGAGAACAGGCTTACCGAAATATTCTGCAACACTGTTCATTTCAAGTCTGATTGCAGCATAATCGCCTGTTAAGTCTGCATGGTTTCCGCCTGTATCAACGATACAAAGATTGTAGCCGTGCTTTGCAATATCAAAATCAACCTTATCAATTACAGGATTCTTTGTATCTTCAAAATCAATCTTAACGAACCCACCAACAGAGCAAGCAGTCTGGTCCATAAGTCCGCAAGGCTTATCAAAATAAACGTTCTCTGCGTACTGAGATATCTGAGCAATTTCAACAGCACTGATTTTTCCGTCGTTGTATATGTAGTTGAGAATTGTTCCAATAAGAACTTCATAGGCAGCAGATGATGAAAGACCTGAGCCTGAAAGAACGTCTGATGTTACACAAGCGTTAAAGCCGCCATATTTATATCCAAGCTCATTGAAACGAGCGCATACACCTCTGATAAGTGCAAGAGATGTACCCTTTTCGCTATCAATAACAGAAAGGTCTGCCGTATCTACAGTGAGTGGTGCATAGCCCTGAGAATTAACGCAGATAATACCATCATCACGTGCTTCAACTGCGGCAACAGCATCAAGATTAACTGCAGCAGCAAGCACCTTACCATTGTTATGGTCTGTATGGTTACCGCCTACCTCTGTTCTACCCGGAGCAGAGAAGAAACGGATATTTTCAATAGCATTGAATTCACTTTCAAAACGCTCTGCAAGAGCAGAATATCTTTCCTGCTGAGCAGCTGCATCGTCACCGTAAACTACAGAAAGACGATTTAAAAACTCATTTGTTTTAATTTCACACTTTTTCATTTTCTACATCCTTTCGTTCCAACAAAAGATTTAAAAGCAGTAGTGAAATACCGCTGATTATTAACAAAATAATTATTGGCGCCATAAATTGCACTGTAAACGGGTCAAAAATATTGAAACTGATTACACTCCACAAAACAAGCCTTGGAAGGAATCCAAGCATTGAAAAAAACAGGTATGGTTCAATTTTCATTTCTGTTCCGCCATAGGCACGGCTGACTGTGTTGGTAGGGAAAAACGGAACAAAGCGCATAAGCGCCAACATCCATTTATTACCATTGCCGCCAAAATCCATAAATTTATAAACAGTTTTCGAACGGTTGGCAAGCTTGTGGGCACTACCGCCACCTTTCTTTTTACCCCAAAGGAATTTTGCGGTAAAAAGGACTATAACACCTGTTACATTTATTACGAAAGCAGTAAGCTCACTGAACACCATACCGCTTGCAATAAATAAAACCGAAAACGGAATTATGGGCACAAAGCTTTTGAATAAAAACAGAAATATCAACAAAAAGAAAGCTGCAAAGCTTTCGTATTGTGCTATAAAATTCTCAAGGCTTATAAACCATGCATCTATATGCGCCAGACTCTTTTGCACCTGTGGTATCATAAGACCATAAGTAATGATACCGAGGGTTAAAGCCACTCCAAAGCAAGCATACGCCCCCCACCGCATAGCACGGCGGTGCTTCTGCTCCTTAGTTAACTTAAAGGACTTCAAATCCTCACTCCGTTTCACATAATTAGATATATTTTATACTATTATTGTGGTAAGGTCAAGTACAAAGATTAGTTGAAAGTTTCTTTTACATAGTGTATAATAACAAGCGGTGATTTTATGACAGAAAAATTAAAAGCCGTAATTCTTGACGGCTACACGGAAAACCCCGGTGATTTATCCTGGGAATGTATCGAAAAGCTTGTTGATTTAACTTTTTACCCTCGCACAGAGCCTGAAAAGGTTATTGAACGCTCTAAGGATGCAGATATTCTTATAATCAACAAAGTTCATCTCACAAGAGAGATAATTGAGCAATTACCAAAACTAAAGTTTGTTTCTACTCTTGCTACAGGCTTTAACCAAATTGACGGCGTTGCATTGAGAGCAAGAGGTATTGCCCTTTCGAATATACCTGCATACTCAACAAATGCAGTAGCGCAGATGGTTTTTGCGTTTATATTAGAATTGACAAACCAGACCGCCTCATACACAGCCGATGTAAAAAAAGGAACTTGGTCAAAATGCGAAGATTTTTGCTACTGGAACAAGCCTCTTTATGAGCTTGATAGCAAGGTTTTGGGTATTATTGGCTTTGGTAAAATAGGCTCAAGAGTTGCCGAGATAGGTAAAGCCTTTGGTATGAAAACAATTGCTTACACACCATCAGGCAAAAAAGACGGCTATCCCGATATAGAATTCACTGATTTAGATACAGTTCTCAGAAATTCAGACTACATTTCCGTACACTGCCCTCTTACAGACAAAACTGCAGGCCTTATAAATAAAGATTTTATAGGCAAAATGAAGAAGAGCGCTTATATCATAAACACATCAAGAGGTCCTGTTGCAAATGAACAAGATGTAAAAGATGCCCTTGTTAACGGTGATATTGCAGGCTACGGCACAGACGTTTTATCTACAGAGCCACCTGCAAACGACAACCCTCTTCTTACTGCTCCTAACTGCCTTATTACTCCTCATGTTGCATGGGCAGCATATGAAACAAGGCTCAGACTCATGGGTATATTAGAAGAAAACATTAAAGGCTACCTTTCAGGTAACCCTGTAAACGTTGTTAATCCTTAATTTTTTATCAATTATACAGAAAAAGGCACATTTTTAGACCTACAATACTTTGATTTTTTTTGCATTATGACAAAAGTTTGAAATCCAAGTTAAAATTATGTCAAAGTTGTTGCATTTATTCTGTTTTATGGTAAAATGTTAGAGGTTAAAAAACTAAACAATAAATATTTGGAGGTAATTCAAATGTCAGTTAAAGTTGCAATTAACGGTTTCGGTCGTATCGGCCGTCTCGCATTCCGTCAGATGTTCGGCGCTGAAGGTTACGATGTAGTAGCTATCAACGACCTTACAAAGCCATCAATGCTTGCTAATCTTCTTAAGTATGATACAGCACAGGGCGGCTACTGTGGTAGAATCGGCGAAGGTCTCCACACTGTAGAGGCTGACGACGAAGCAGGTACAATCACAGTTGACGGTAAGACTCTTAAAATCTATGCTATGGCTAACGCTGCAGAGCTTCCTTGGGGCGAAATCGGTGTTGACGTAGTTCTTGAGTGCACAGGTTTCTACTGCTCAAAAGAAAAGAGCATGGCTCACATCAACGCAGGTGCAAAGAAGGTTGTTATCTCAGCTCCAGCAGACAAAGAAACAAAGACAATCGTTTTCTCAGTTAATGAAGATACTCTTACAGCTGATGACCAGATCATCTCTGCTGCATCTTGCACAACAAACTGCCTTGCTCCTATGGCAAAGGCTCTTAACGATTATGCTCCTATCCAGAGCGGTATCATGAGCACAATTCATGCTTACACAGGCGACCAGATGATCCTCGACGGTCCTCACAGAAAGGGTGACATGAGAAGAGCTCGCGCAGGTGCTGCTAACATCGTTCCTAACTCAACAGGTGCTGCAAAGGCTATCGGCCTTGTTATCCCAGAGCTTAACGGCAAGCTTATCGGTTCTGCACAGAGAGTTCCTGTTGCTACAGGTTCAACAACAATCCTTACAGCTGTTGTTAAGGGCGACGATGTAACTGTTGAAGGCATCAACGCTGCTATGAAGGCTGCTGCATCTGCTTCTTTCGGTTACACCGAAGAACAACTCGTTTCTTCTGACGTTATCGGCATCACTTACGGTTCACTTT